>JADFYL010000177.1 GCA_015233045.1 Nitrospirota bacterium
CTTAAAACTATTAGATTATCATTGCAGAGGAGGATATAAAATGATTACACTTCAGTGAAATAGGTGTTGACATGGTCATGTAGTATATGCTATATTAGTAGATATGTATTTGAGAACAACAACTCGGAAAAATACGGATGGTTCAGTAACCACATACTACCAACTTGCGCATAACACAAGAAACCCCAAGACCAAAGTCCCAGAGGTCAAGGTAATCTATAATTTTGGTCGTGCTGATAGTCTAAACCGTGATGATTTGGTACGGTTATGCAAGTCAATTGCAAGAGTTTGTGAGGTTACAGTTACTGACAATACTTGTGCCGAACAATCCAATACAGATAAAGAACAAGAAGGGCTTCCAGAAGACGTAAAGATTGTTAGTTCCTTGGAATTAGGGGCTGTATTTGTAATAGAACAACTTTGGGAACGATTAGGGATAGGACCTGAATTGAGGAGTATTTCATAAAAGGCTACCGGCAAAATACCTTACGATAAAGCGCTTTTGGTAATGACAGCAAATAGGTTGTGTCAACCACAATCCAAATTAGGCGTATGGGATAGATGGCTTGCAACTGTATATTTACCGTCATGCAGAGGGCTTATGTTAGCGCATATGTATAAAGCAATGGATTTTCTGTATGAACATAGCGAAGAGGTAGAAAGAGCAGTCTTCTTCCGTACTACTAACCTGCCAAGCGACTACTGATGTTGACCTCATATTTTACGACACTACAACAGTTTCATTCTCCATTGACTACGAAGACGATGACAGTGGTCTGAGAAAGTACGGTAAGTCCAAAGATGGTGGGTGGTCTCCTCAAGTTGTTGTGGCTCTGGCTGTCACACGGGAAGGGTTGCCTGTAAGAAGTTGGGTATTTCCAGGTAATACTGCGGATATTAAAACTGTGGAACAAGTAAAATCAGACCTCAAAGGGTGGAAACTTGGAAGGGCTTTATTTGTGGCTGATGCAGGCATGAACTCAGAGAACAATCGCCAGGAATTAGCCAAGGCGTGTGGTAAGTATTTGTTAGCAACACGCATGTGTAGTGTCAAGGAAATAGTCCTTTCTGCAAAGGGCAAATATAAGGTTAATTGCCTATGAAGTTAACTCCGCCCATGTAACTCCAGGTGAACAAGCACATGCTGTTACTAAACGATCGAACAACTGTCCTTCCCATTTTCTCCGATTTAGACGGTAGCAAAATTCATCAAGATATCTTTGCAGATGTTTTTTTCCTGTGACATGGTAGGTACCATCTAAAAAGGACTTTGCATTTGATGCTAATATGTGGACCCATTTTAAGACGGTATGAGCTTTTTTACCTTTCACCACTTTTTTCTGATGTTGATGGTCAGTCGTATTTATGATGTTATAAGCACTAAAACCGTCTGTTTTAAAGACTTGCTTTGGCTGTACATTGCCGTTAATGGTATTCAAAATGTTTTCGCCTCTCACCGCATCAATAACAGTCATTTTGGCATAGTTCATGGCATCATCATTTGTGGCTACTTCTATAAGAACGGCTGTTTTACCTGTTCCACGTCCTCGTTTATCGTCTTCCCTTGTTCCTCCAAAGTACGAATCATCCATCTCAATAATTCCTGCAAGCTTATAATCTGTATCTCTATCAGACATCCCTTTACGAATTTTGTGCATCATTGTCCACGCTACCCATGTGCTAATTGCCAGCTTTTTTGACAATGCTAAAGCGGATAAACCTCGTTTATCTGTAACTAAAAGATAGATTGCCCAAAACCATTTTAGTAATGGTGTCCTCGTTCTGTGCATTACTGTCCCTGCCGTTACCGATGCTTGATAATAGCAGTCTTTGTTCTTACACTCATAAAGCTTCCTTTTTGGTAAGTATATGTATTCCTTATTACCACATCGAGGGCATTCATAACCATTGGGCCATCTTAACTCAAATAGCCTTTTCTCACAATCCTCCTCTGTTTTATATTTTGACTGGAACTCTATAAGGTTTATATCTTCATACGGCTTTTCCATTGTTACCTCCTATATTTTATCTGATATTCTAACATAAAGCGGAGTTAAATTCATAGGCATTTTACCTGTTTTCATACTCGATGACCCTCTGTATGCCCTCGGCTACCGATATGGATGGCTGCCATCCGGTTGCCTGCTTAAGCCTGTCAAGGTTGGCGCCACTGCGTTCGATCCGCTCTACCACACCCTTATCCGTGTAACGCAGATCTAACTGTTCGCCCAGTATGCCCAAGACCTCGGCTATGGTGGTTGACACGCCGGAGCCAAGGTTTACAACGCCCCGTGCATCAGCGCTACAGGCCAGCCTGTAAAGGCCATCGGCAACATCCCCGGCGTATATGAAGTCAAAACCGTTTTCCTTGTTGTAGACCTCCACGCCCTGACCAGCAATGGCCATCCGTATCCAGCGCGAAATCACGTCCTTTGAGCCACAGCCAAACACCCTGTATATCCTCGCATTGACACAGCGCAGCCCTGGATTGACAACGTCATTGACAAATTGCAGCTCCAGCTCCGTGTAATACTTGGATGCCCCCGTGACATTGCGTGGGCTGACCGCGTCATCCTCCGTGAGGTATCTGGTCGCCGAACCGGCGCCATCGTGCATGTACAGGTCGTTTGCGTAGATAAGGTAGCTGGAGGCAAAGACAAACACCTCCAGATTGGGCAACTGCCCGGCAAGCTCAACGATCCGGTGACTGAGCAGGGTGTTATCCTGCCAGTTCCTGTACCAGAACCCCGGCGACTCACTCGATCTCTCAAATGCCGCCGCCAGGTGAAACACCACCTGTGGGGCAAAGTCCCTGATCGGCTCCAGTGAGGCGATTGACAGGTCGGCCTCAATGTGCATGACTCTATGTTTAATCAAATCGGGGGCAACGTCATCCAGAGGTTCCCTGTCAACAGAGAGCACCTCCGCGCCCTCCCGCACCAACAGAGACAACAATTGTCGCCCAATAACCCCGGCCCCGCCGGTAACCAACACCCGTTTGTCGTTTATCATACGAGCCTCTTGCAAAAATCCTGACCTAAACCTTTTTTTAGTTCTTTTTGTGCTATTAAGATAACACTTAAAGATACTAACTCATGTTACGCAAAAGCATACTGTAAGTATGGTAAAATATCTGTACAGTTATCATAACATATTGGGAGTAATTTTA
>JADFYL010000055.1 GCA_015233045.1 Nitrospirota bacterium
GATATATATAGATAGATAGTTTGCGCGTCTGTTAGCTGGGTTACCCCCCTTCGTCTTTAATCCTTGACAATCATAGACTTAGTGTTTTTAAATATAAGCAGCGGCACTTGACGATGGTGGTGAATTGAATCTATGGCACAGTTTTTTACAAATAACATGGGTTATGTGTTTCTCGTCTATGGATTTGCCTTTATATTCATGGGGGTGTCAATCCTTGTCCGGCCTAATACCTACGGCCTTTTCAGATTAACAAAGACAATCTGGCTGCTGTTTGCGTTTGCCTTGCTGCACGGCGTAAATGAATGGCTGGATATGGCGGTGTTTATATTTCCATCTTATAAAATCCTGAGGGTAACGAGCCTGATTTTTTTGATGTCGTCGTTTTGCTTCCTGTTTGAATTTGGCAGACGTTCAGTTGGAACGAAATCCTCTCGCAACGGCTTATCCCGACTGTTACAGTGGTGGTTGATGCCCGCGGTTTTGGCCATTTTCCTTATTATCAGATATAATTCGGGGGAATGGCTCATAACGGGACAGATATTCTCAAGATATTTTATTGCGTTACCGGGGGCATTGCTGACCGCGGTTGGCCTTGCGGCATATCGTAATAGAGCTGATAATATAGAAAGTTCAAAACACGATAAATACAATAGATGCTTTAAAATTGCCGCGCTATTTTTCATAGGGTATGCCTTTCTTGCCGGGTTAATCGTGCCAAAAGGTGGTATCTTCCCCGCTAATATTCTTAATACAGAGAGTTTTCTTTCTGTCGTCCATATCCCGGTTCAGGTGTTTAGGGCGTTTTCGGCCTTTGCTATCGCCTTTGCTATCGTGGGCATAATCAGGATAATGGCAGAAAGCCCCAAGGTGAAAGAGATGACGGAGGACAACGATGTTAATCCAGATGGTTCTGACAAGCAAAAATTAACAGCGGGTTATTTATATAATAACAATCTTATGTTTTTCATATCTGTAATGACCATAATTATATTGATATTGACGATCATCTGGACTAAAAACAGATCAATAAGAAGAATTCATGAAGCGTCATTAGAGCGTTTAAATGTGTATGACACTTATTTATCAGACAAGGTTAATGATTACCAAACCTTCCATAAATTTATAGCAAATAATCCTTACGTTATAGAAAGTGTAAAGCATCCTGATAAGAGCAATACTATGAACGAGACCTTACGTAGGTTCAGTGAGACAATTGGGGCGTCCGCTATTTATGTAATTAACAAGAATGGTAATACAATTCTATCGAGTAACTATAACACGTCAGAGAGTTTTATTGGCAGGAATTATACTTTCAGAGACTATTTCAAAGACGCCATAAAAGGGATTCCCGGCTCGGAGGTAGCTATGGGTATTGTGTCAAAAAAACCAGGTTATTTTACGTCATATCCAATAAGGGACGGCGATGAGATAATTGGCGTAGTCGTGATAAAATACAAGACTGATATATTTGTGTCTCAGGCCAACCGGAGGCAAGAGTTATTACTTGCAATAGATAAGAATGGGGTTGTTTTTGATTCCAGTGATGCGAGATACATGTATCGCGTAATGGACAAGATACCAGAGGATGTTTTACAAAGGCTTAGAGATAGGAAGCAATACGGCGACGAACCGTTGTTGGCGTTGCCAATTGTAAATACATCAGAAAAGGATGGTTATTCATTTATTACAATCCGCCATCAGGGACAAGCAAATGAATATACAGATGTAGAATATTTGAATGAAGACCTGCATTATAAAGGTATTAATTGGCATGTGCATTTACTTGTTGATATTTCTGATATTAAAATTGATATTGTTAAAAATCTTATGTATATATTATTGTTGATGGCTATAATATTTGCGGTTGTTATATTTATAACTTACAGAAATAAGACAAAATTAGTGTTAATGAAAAGCTATAATGAATTATTAAAACAACAGGCAATAACAGACAAGCGTATAAAAGATGGTAGAATAGTGAACGTTGCCCTTTACATATCATTGTCGCCTGATTCATTTGAGGTTAAACTGCAAATGATATTAGATATGCTATTGATCCAGTCGCGCAGTTCATTCCAATCGAAAGGGTCAATATTTATTTGTGACGAAAAAGCTGAGACACTTCAAATGGTGGTATCTCATAACCTCAGCAGGGAACATACGTCGGTATGCTCAAGGCTTCCATACGGCAAATGTCTGTGCGGGTTGGCGGCGTCCACTAAAAAAGTAGTGTTTTCAAATGATTGCAATGGAGACGAACATCAGATTAAATTTAAAGACACTACCGCGCACGGACATTACTGCGTACCCATCGAGTCATCTACCGCATTGTTGGGAGTAATAAATATCTATATAAAGGCCGGATATGATCGTAATGATGAGGATGAACAGTTCTTAACAAGTATCGCGCATATACTTGCGGGGGTAATTCAACGCCATAAGGAGATGCAGTTTATTGAGATGGACAGGGCGGCAAGCGTTACGACGCTGGCCGCTGGTATAGCGCATGAGATAAATAATCCGTTGTCATTTATTAAAACATCTATAAGCACATTTAAAAAATATCTCGTGAAAGTTGAACAGTTTATAAGACATTCTCAACTTGTGCCCACACCGGAGTCCTTGACAGAGGAACAAATAAAGTCTTTGCAACAGGACAAGGTCCTTGACATGATTGCTATGATGAACAATAAAATCAGCTCGTCGGACAGGGGTATCGGCAGGATAATGGAGGTCGTCAGTGGGTTGAAGCAATTTTCACGGCTCAACACGGCGGAAGTTGCGGATGTGGATATAAACAAGTGCATTGACGAGACATTGTCAATGCTGATATCTGAGAACTCTAAAGTGAATATCATCAGGAATTATTCAGAGCTGCCAATGTATCCCTGTGAGCCTAAGGCGATAAACCAGTGTTTCTATCATATACTGGAAAACTCAATTCAAGCCGTTGGCCTCGATGCAGGCAATATAACGATAACCACTTCGCATAAAAACCTTGTAGAGAAAGCTCACGGCGAGACGATTCAAATTACGATAGAGGACGACGGCGTAGGCATGTCCGCGGATGAGGTGAAACGGGCGTTTGTTCCATTTTATACGACAAAAGAAGTGGGTTCGGGCAAGGGATTGGGGCTGTCCATAGTGGATGGGATAGTAAAACGCCACGGCGGCACCGTTGATATAGAAAGCACAGAGGGCATGGGGACATCCGTAACGGTAATCCTGCCTATTGGCCAGGGAGCCACTGCCTCCTCTCAGACTAAAATGCGGTCATAGAAGAAAGAGGACATTGAGCATTGCCTACCTCCAGCTTACCCCTAACTGATACCATGTCCCGTTGTAGTAAGTAAACATAGTCCCATCTGTCCAGGCTACAAGGGCGGTGCCGTTGGTAAACCATTGGACATAGTATGTAACCCCGCCTGATGTCCCCGCAATTATGCCCCCTGATTTTGACCCAAACCACGAGGCATATTGATTATAGATTGCGGTAATCGCTGCGGCTGCCTTTCCTAATGTTTGCCATGTTACCCCCAACCCGTACCACTGGCCGTTGTAATACGTGTAAATATATCCATCTGTCCAGGCTACAAGGGCGGCACCGTTGGTAAACCATTGGACATAGTATGCAACTCCGCCGGATGTCCCCGTAACTAAGCCTCCCGATGTTGACCCAAACCACGAGGTATATTGATTATAGATTTCATTAATCGCCGCGGCGGCAGTCACATTGTCCGATGACCCTGATGTAAACGCGGCCTTTACAGACTTATTTGACGACATTGTGATGGTACATTGATAACCGCTGGTGTTATCACACCCTGTCCAGCTTGAAAAGGCGGAGCTGGAGTCTGCCGTTGCCGTCAGCGTTATAGACGTGGTGGATGTATATGATGACGAACATGTTGAGCCGCAGCTTATGCCCTGTGGTGAGCTTGTTATTGTTCCGTTTCCGGTTTTGGTTACACTTAGGGTATATGAAGATGATGTCTGTCCAACCCTCAATCCATTGCCGTTACTTAAAACCCATATTTCATTCTGATTGTAAGGATTGAAGAAAATCCCTGTGGGATTGCGGAAAGGATATGAGGATATCTGAGTAAACGCGGGCGTATTATCTGTGGCGTTACCGCTGTACCAAAGGCCGCTGGTAGAGGTAGCGAGATACATCTCGTTTGGATTGTAGGGGTTGACGGTACAGGACTCCACACTGTTTGCGCTGAATATCTTGTTCCATGTTTGGCCCCGATTGGTTGTTTTAAAGAGGCCGCCCTGTACGCTTTTGCTTCCCCAACTGGTAACAGTACTTACGTACCATGTATTTTGTGTGCTATCGTTGGGATCAATGGCCATACCCTTAGTATAGTAAAGCATTCCGGGGTCGCTGCGGTCTGTCCATGTACTGCCACCGTCGCCGCTTACGAAGACACCCGAACTCTGGGTAAAAGCGCCGGTGCCGTCTCTGCGCCCGGAAAATGTGGCTACGACCGTGCCGTCGTTAAGAACGTACACGTTATAGGGATGTCCTTCTGTCCTCGTTGGGTTCGTCAGTCTTGTCCATGTTGACGACGCCCCGTTTTGAATGTTGTTGGAGGCATAAACTCCCCCCTGAGCGCTGTTTACAACACTTGCATACATCCTGTTAGTGTTATTTGGATCAATGGCCGTCCATATAACCGGATAGCCGGGAGAGCCGAAAACGTGAAGTGTCGTCCATGATTGGCCGCCGTCAGTTGAGTAGCGAATCCCACCGCCGCCGATATTGTCTATGTAGGTATCGGTAAGACCTACGGGATGGTAGATTTCTCCAGAACCATTTGACTGGCTCGCATAGAGGGTACCGTTAGAGGGATGTTTGGTTACGTGAAATACCTCAGTAGAGTAGTTATTGTGGCCGCTTATATTGAAATTCAGGCCAGTCCAGTCAAATCCCCATGTATTACCGCCATCTTTACTTCTGATGGCGGTAATATCGGCAAAACCGGCAAACAGATTGGACGAGTCTATCCATGTAAGCCATAGGCCGAGAGTAGGTTCGAGTCCCGCACCGCGGTAATACTGTTTCGAAGGCGTGGACGTTCCCATTGGATGTTGTATTGTTGAATCAGTATAAATCTGGCGCCATGTCGCGCCGCCGTCAGTAGTAAGGTGTGGGACACCGCCCTTGTCGGTATAGACCACTTTACCGGAGTCGTTGGGCGCTACCGCAAAACCAATGGGTGTGTTGCTCCACCACCAATTGCCGCCGCCCATATCTCCCCCCTGTCCCGTCCATCCCGTATAGATATTTTGGTTGTTGGTTGTCAGGAAAGTACTCTGCCATGAACTCCCGCCGTTAGTGGTCTTGTAGATAACGGGGGACGCGCCTACCAAAGCTGACCCCACAGGCGCAATCCGCCCTGCGAGGTAGGCGGTGGATATGTCATTTAAAGCCATGGATACAAGCACCGGCTGGTCGCCGCTTGCAATGCCCGTGACTTTCTGTATCCAGGTGTTTTGCTCTATGTCCAGCGTGTAGACATTTCTATACGAACCGTATATGTCTTCCGATGTGAGCGGATCGGTTTTGCCGGTGACGGTCACCTTGCTGGCATCAACTGTTACGGCGTAAAGACGTGTGGTTGTTCCTTGTTTTGCTCCCGCAAATGAGAAGATGGCCTCGCTGGCGGGAACTCCGGTAACATTAGAAATAGTGAACGTTGAGCCACCATCGCCGGAAACCAAAAGACCGGCGTTAGTGCCGGCATAAATGTTTTGCCCGTCGAAAAAAGCCCCGCCAATGGATAATCCATTACCTGTGGCATCGGTGTATTTCAAGGTAAAGGTGTTGCCGCCGTCACTTGAAAAATATAGCTGATTCACGTTTGTTGCGATGAGCCTCGTAGTACTGTTCGGGTCTGCAAACACTTTAAAAACCCTGTTGGAGGCTGGCCAGCCTGACAGGGGTGTCCATGTGGAGCCGCCATCTGTACTCTTTGACGGGCGTGCCGCATTTGTGCCGTTGTCAGACGAATAATCAAGGGAATAAAGAATGGACGGGTTGCTGGTGAACTGAACCAGGGTGTAATGAAATGACTGTATCTGTCTAAAATCCACAACATTCCACGACGCGCCCAAATCCGTGGAGTGAAACAAGCCGCTCATGTCGCAGGCAATATAGAGTTCGTTAGCGTTGTGAGGGCTGAAACTTGGGCAATACAGAGCGCCTCCCCCTCCAATCCCGCGTGAAAGCCATTGCGTGGGGGGGAGCGCCGAAGCCACTGCTATTGGTATAAGTATGAGCGCTATAACCGTGGCAAAAAATGCAATAAAGCTCCGGGAATAACGCATTTAGTTCTTACCTCCCTTTTTGCTGGCAACTGAATTCATGAATGATATACTGAGAGAAAATAGAGACAGTCTGCTTTTCAGGATGGGAAGACTTTTTGGGCGTGTCAAATGGATTGTCATATTTATTTCTTTAAGGTATAATAGAGTCATGAGCGTGATAGCGATACCGAGAGCGTTACGAGATAAGTTAGGTGATGAGGCGTCAGAGGCCTTTGTAGAGATATTTAACAAGGTTGACAACGAGTCAAGAAAGGAACTCGCTACTAAATCAGACCTTGAAAATGTGAAACTCGAATTACGGGCAGAAATAGAGAAATCCAAGTCTGAGACGTTAAAACGGATGTTTATCTTTTGGGCAGGGCAGTTAATCGCCATCTTCGCCATGCTCAAGATGTTTCTTAAATAGGTTAATTGGGAGTGTCTGAAACTATTCACTTTGGTCATTCCGGCATCTTCATATACAGGAAACAACCTGTGGCGGCAAATATTAGCGGTACAATCCATGGCGCGAACAGCGGCCCGAACATGCCCGAATAGCCAAACGATATGGCCATCGCATAGGCTATCCAATAGAGGAGGCTTATGACTATGGCGATGCCGGCGTTAATAAGCCCGCTGCCCATCTTAAACCTTGACGATATGGCAACCCCCAGGAGCATCATCACCAGACACGTAAATGGATAGGCAAGTTTGGCGTACATATCAACAAGGCTCTTCTGGTTGTTATATCCGGCGGCCTTCAGACGTTTGTTGTACTTGTTAAGTTCCGAAAACGGCATCTCGTCGGCTATGAGTTCGTTCTCTTCATAGACATTGATGGCGCTGAATTCGCCGAGGGGGATTGCGTCGAAAGGCTCGATGGCCAGTTTTTCCACGTCATAGCGCGTGCCGCCGTGAACTACCCATCGCCCACCTTCCCACACGCATATCTTGCCTTTGATAATCTCAGTTATCCCGTTTTCTTTGGTGATAAAGGCGGTAATGTAGTAGAGGGCCTTCTGCTGCGGGTCGTAGAAGTTGGCGTTTACTATCATGTCCTTTTTTTCCATAAACCAGATGTCTGTGGTTTTATAAACCAATCTGTCGCGCTTGTTTTTTATCTTATAGAGGAGATTGTTAGCCTCAAGGTTAAACCGGCTTGACACATACTCGTCAACCGAAAAATCTGCCGCCGACAGCAAAATGGCGATAGCGATAAATGGAATAAACAACCTCTTTATCCTACCTCCTGCCGCCTTATACGCGATTAATTCATTATATCTGGACGCCTGTCCGAAGACCATAAGGGTTGCCATTAGTACAGACATCGGCAGGAGATATTTGAAATACTTAGGGGTGATATACAACCAGAACATTACCATATCGCTGAATGAAGGGGAGAACTTCACTATCTTATCCAGCTTGTCTATAACCTCAAATGTGCCCATTACCATAGCAAATCCCACCGAGATGACCAGCACATGCAGGAGCATACTTTTCACATAGTGGCGTACGATAACGCTCATCTGGAGTTTTCCTTCCTGAAGAAATAAATTGATATGATAAGCAGACTGACAAATGGTATCCATCCGGCCGCCACGTGTGAGATTCCCCCTGTCCTTGCGAGTTTCTCAAAATATATCAACATGCTGTAATATGCCAAAAATACAAGCATCGCAAGGCTTAGGCCGCCCAGCTTGCCGGTCTTGGCCGAAATCATCGCAAAGGCAGGCGCAAAGAAACTCATAATCAACGCCAGTAACGGCAGCGTGAGCCGCCGGTGAAACTCCAGAAACACAGATATGCGCTCCTCCCCTGTGGTCTCCTTTGTGCGCTTCAGCACCTCAAACGGCGTGAGTTCGCTTATCTGCGAGGTAATCTCGGGACTAAACTTGATTATCATATTATAGGAGCCGAACGCGATTTTCGTAATGGACTTGTTGTCCGGCAAAAACACCTCGCCGTTTTTCAGGACGAACTCAATACCGCCCTGCCCATAAACATTAATACTGCCTTCTTTGGCGAAGATTGTCCAGTGCCTGGTATCGTCTCTCTTGTCATATATGAACACATCTTTGATGGCGCGGTCAGAGGGTTTTTCCCTGACTAAGACAACGACATTCTTAAAAAGCGTATAAAACACCCCCTCTTTGATTGCCATTGGGGATTTATTTATGATTATGTTTGTAATATCTTCCCTGAGTGAAGTTGAAGTCGCCGGGCCGAGATAAAAACTATTGAACGCGGAGGCGCAAAAACACAGGAAGCCAAAGAAAAACACCGGCCTTGTCAACGCGGCAAAGGACACCCCTACCGCCTTTAAAACAATAATCTCATTGTCCGCGTTGAGCCTGCCATAGGTAAACAGCACGGACGTCATAAGGGACATAGGTATGGTAAGCAGAAAGAGCTGCGGCTGAACTAATAGGATAATCTTGAGGAAATCATAGGCCGACGCCCCAACTCCCGACAGCAGCATACTGAATTTCAGGATACGCTCCATCATCAGTATCATATTAAAGGCAGTTATACTGAGAACGAACGATATGAGCAGCTCTCTAAAGAAATACTTATGGATTATTTTTACACGCATAATTAAATAAAGATGACACCGTCCATAAGGGATTATAGCAGAAAGGCCGTCTAATAAACCAGTTTCTCAGCGTTCTGTTTTTTCGGAGGGAGGCTTGACACAGTTTAGTGAACAGGCCATGATAGTTTTTTTTGCATGTCTCGATTTTACGCCTTGAATTCGCAGTGCTTCCCGTGTTATCGTACGTGTGCAACCTATTATGGAATTTGGAACTATTTTTATCGAAGGCCTCCACGCCATCAAGAGGAATCTTATCGTCATAACGCCCACGATTATTGCCTCCTTAGTTATGCTCATCGCAACAAGCATCTTTATGGGCGGTGATCTCGCGTCTCTGGACGAAAGCAACCCCGATAAGGCCATCATGGCTATCAGGGCCGTTGCGCCACGCCTGTTTGTCATCAGCGCATTGAATTATTTCCTGCAGGTCTTCTCGCACTGCGCAACCGTTGCGATGGCGATAGATATTGTGAACAGGGGGACGTGTAATGTGTTTGATGGCTATCTGGCCGTGCTTCGTAAAATCGGCGGGATTTTACCGGCGTCACTTCTGATTCTTATCTTTCTGACATTCGGACTCATGCTCCTCATTCTCCCCGCCCTCATCATCAGCTTTGTCTTTATTCTGACATTCGTAATCATTATGAACGAAGACATAGCGCCTGTTATGGCAATGAAAAAAAGTTATCATACCATGAAAGGTAACTACGGCAGCTCTATCGTCCTGTTCTTCTTCCTCCTTGCCGTTGGAATAACAGTAAGCATAATAAACATCCTCCTTGGCCAGATGCTATACGTGGGGGTGGTGCTGTCCTTGTTTTTGTCAGGTGTGTTTATGTCCTTTGCCGCAATTACCCTCCTGAAATTCTACACGATACTTGAAACCAGACAACAAGTGTTGAGCCACTATGATTGACACCCACTGCCACCTGGAGATGTCCCCGTTTGACGGTGAAACCGATGCCGTTGTCCAACGGGCACATGACGCGGGCGTACATAAAATGATTACCATTGGCTCATCCCCGCAGAGTATTGAAAATGCCGTCGCCCTTGCTGGACGCTACCCCTCGGTGTATGCCGCCATCGGTATTCACCCCCATGACGCCCGGCTGTTTACTCCGGCGATATACCGCCAGATAAAAGACTTGTCGTCAAACGAAAAAGTCGTCGCCATCGGTGAGACCGGCCTTGATTACCACTACAAACACAGTCCCGTGGATATTCAGCGGGAAGTCTTTATAAGGCACATTGCCCTGGCAAAGGAGACGAACCTGCCGGTAGTTATACACAGCCGCGAGGCCTCTGACGATGTGGTATCAATAATAAAGGGCGAAGGCGTCTCAAGCGGTGTCCTGCACTGTTTTTCAGGGGATGAGAAAATGGCGGAGGCGGTAATGGCCTCAGGGCTTTATATCTCAATATCCGGCACGGTAACTTTCAAAAACGCGGCAGCCCTTAGGGCGGTTGTCAACACAATCCCCGACGATTACCTGCTCGTTGAGACAGACGCCCCATACCTGGCCCCCACCCCAAACCGCGGCAAACGAAACGAACCGGCATATGTCACCCTCACGGCAAGGGCGGTAGCCGACCTTAGAGGCGTCTCTTATGAGGACATAGACCGCATCACGACATTAAACGCCAATCGTCTCTTTGGCCTTGAACCCGCACGGCCAGCCAATGGGCAAATCACGTATAAAATCAGAAACTCCCTGTATCTGAATATCACAAACCGCTGCACCAACGTGTGTACATTTTGTGTGCGCTATCAGACGGATTTCGTAAAGGGACATAACCTGAGATTGAGCCGCGAACCATCGGACGCGGAGATAATCGAATCAATAGGAACCAATGCGGCCATTTTTGACGAGGTGGTGTTTTGCGGTTACGGCGAGCCGCTGATGAGGCTTGACACGGTAATCAATGTCTCTCGTTATATTAAAACTCACGGGGGCAGGGTCAGGATAAACACGAACGGCCTTGGCTGCCTCATTCACAAGAGGAACATCTTGCTCGAACTCTCAGGCCTTGTTGATGTCATCTCCATAAGCCTCAACGCCCAGGACGCCAGCACATATCAAAGGCTCTCGCACCCACCTTTTGAGGGTGCCTATGAGGCGGTACTAAAATTCATCGCCGGGGCGAAGGACTGCATCCCGGAAGTTACGGCAACGGTCGTTGACGCACCGGGCGTGGACGTGGAAAAATGCCGACAGATCGCCGCGGCGCTTGGGGCTATGTTTCGCCTAAGGCACCTGGATGTTGTTGGATGAGAATATTCTCCCTGCGTAATTACGGTTTACCATGTTAAATCCAAAGGGGCAATTCACCCAAAATTAAACAGAGGAATCCTTTTTGTCTATTGTTCAGGAAACATCTTAATCGCCGTAAATGGTCGCTGCCCCAATGTTCCTATACAGAGTTATAAAGCGGATAAAAGATATGAGGCAAAACGCAACCCTCCCAACCGCTCAGGACTGGTTTAGCATATAAGATTATCTATTTTCAAGGTGTCGAATTGCCTTGTGTCAAGCCAAAGCAGAAATGTCCCATATATCTCTTCACATGCCGTAAAGTTCTTTTACTCGGGCTATCACATCAACGGTTATTGTTTTCAGACCATTATCAGCGGCATACTTTTCTATGCCTTTTTGTGCCATGCCTCTAACCATTTCAGGGATTTGTGACAGTCTCTCTAACGCGTTTTTGTCCCACGGTATGAGCGAATCGGCCTGTCCAGCAATGCCGCTCGTCTCCGTATGCAGTACCAGTTCCCTGATTGCCTTTGATTCCATGTCATTTGTCACCAGCCTGAAGCTGTTTCCACAGGCCGGGCATGAAAACGATGTATTCGTTAAGCCATCCTCGGTGCTGCCGGATTTCATATTTACCATTTCCTTCTCGCATTTTAAACACGTAAATTTCATAAATTACCTCCATGAATCTATTAATTATATTAAGGTAGTATAACAAAATAGCCTGATATATGAAACGCCTTTTTTAAGGTCAACGTCATTGACAGGCCATCGTGCAGGTGTGGTATGATTGATTAGATGAGTAAGGTGGATTTTATCATAATGACTATACATAAGTATATTGTTGATATGAGGTGTGTGCGATAATGCCATTAGCGTTATTGCGAAGCAACGACTTTGCTGAGAGAGTGAATCAAACTTCCTCAGAAGAGGATTTGCGTTCTTTGGAAATAGAGATTTTGAACTATCTGGAAATAAGACCTGCAGATTTAGTAAAGACGATGATAGCATTGATAGCATGTTATATTAAGTTAGATGATATAGAGAATGCCGAAGTAATGCTCGAAAGATGTTATAGTCATGTTAATGGAAATGTACCTTTTAATTTGGCAATGCTCAAAGCGGCGATCGAAAACGGAAAGGGCAACATGAAAGAAGCCGTTGAGATATTAAGGCAATTGCTTAAAGATAATATGTTAGATGAACGTGAAAAAATATCTGCTCTTGTTTCTCTTGCTATATTTAATTCTAATTTATCAAATTATGAAAAAATGCATAAAGTAGTCTTAGAGTTGTGGAATATGGTATTCCATAATTCTAAGATTGATTTTGATGATAATTCATTTTATTCCAAGGTATCGCAATATATAGATCCACGTCTATTAATAAATGTAATGGAGAATCTTAAGTCCTACTTAAATGGGAAGGAACTATTAAAAGATAAAACATACTCAGATATATATGAATATGTTAAAAATTATGCAAAGGATAATCAGATAATTGATGATATAATCCCATATGAAGAGGTCGATTGCGAATTCCCTGATGTAAAATACTTTTCTTTGAAAATAATCTCACAGCCTATGTCAATTGAAGATGCGTTCGAATTAGAAATAGATATTTATAAGCTAATCATGTCTAAATATCCATGTGTATTAGTGTTGGTTAATGTCATAGGAAATGGAAATGTTTCAACCTGAGCATTTTAAAGTAATAGCAGAGGAGCTTCCCTGCCTCAAATATAAGAATAAAAATATTGCTGATGCTGTTATCAGAACGACAATTGGGAGATATTATTATTACATATTTCTTAAATATAGAGAAACAATATTTGATACGATAAGTGTTGAAATTGGAATTGATGTGTACAAAGAACGCAACATCCATGTATTAATTCAAAAAACCATGACGTATTATGATAGACCTGACATTGCAGGGAAATTAAGTGAATTAAAGCTGCTGCGTAACAAATGCGATTACAAGTTGACTTTAAATATTGATAAATGTGTTATTAATGATGCCAAACTCATAGTATTTTATCTAGAAAGAGAAATAACCTCAATAAAAGCGGGCGCTCAATTAAATAATGCTTTTATTAAGGCTTTAAAAGAAATATAAGGCATTCTATAAAATAACACTTTACCCCACAGGCAGATACGCCTTGGGATTTAATCTCAAATCTGCGAAATTGCCTTTCAGAAATTGTTCGTAGGCCGCAGCCCCTATCATGGCGGCGTTGTCTGTGCAGAGTGGTTTGGGCGGGACGTAGGTCTCAATTCCCGTAAGCCGTGTGATTCGCTGCCTAAGTCCGTCATTGGCCGCTACTCCGCCTGATAGCGCTACTGATGTGATGTTCTCCTGAGCAGTCGCCCATTCGATTTTCCTTATAAGGACATCTATAACCGCGGCCTGAAATGAGGCGCAGATGTCTTCTACTGAGATGTTGGACGCGTTGTTGGCGATGAAACTCCTTACTGATGTTTTCAGGCCGCTGAAGCTGAAATCCAGCGTTTGCGGCATATACGCCCGTGGAAAGGGCACGGCGCGCGGGTTGCCGTTGTGTGCAAGCCTGTCTATAATCGGGCCGCCCGGAAACCCCAGTCCCAGCATCTTGGCCACTTTATCATAGGCCTCCCCGGCGGCGTCGTCGCGGCTGCGGCCAAGCTCTCTGTATTTCCCACGGCTGTCCACCCTGTAGAGGCTCGTGTGTCCCCCCGATACGACGAGGGAGATAAATGGCAGCTCGGGCGGTCCCCCCTCCTTTAAAAAGGCGGAGCAGATATGCCCTTCAAGGTGGTTTACGCCTATAAGCGGGAGCTTACGGACGTAGGCCAGAGCCTTGGCAAAGGCCGTTCCTACGATTAGTGAGCCTATGAGGCCGGGGCCTTTGCATACGGCTATCGCGCTGACAGCGCCAAAGGATATGGCCGCCGATGTCAGCGCCTCGTCAACGACTCCTCCTATGATTTCAAGGTGCCTTCTGGCGGCAAGCTCTGGCACTATGCCGCCAAATCGCTCGTGAACCTGATTTTGCCCCGATACGACGTTTGACAGTACCTCGCTACCGCCGCATACCACCGCCGCCGATGTGTCGTCGCATGACGTGTCAATTGCAATTATTGCCTGACTCATCAAACGTGTCTGCCCTCAGTTGTCAACGATGGTCACTCCCTCAGGTGGGGTAAACTGAAACGTCTCGTCTGCCAGGCCGGTGTTTACCTTTACGCCCTGCAAGGTGAGTTCAACGGTGTTGTCGTTTTTGTCGTAGAGGACTATCTTCTTTATCGGGAAAGGGGCGTCCTTTGATGGATAGACGTCAAAGTATTTGACCTTAAACGAGGGATCTTTGGGCGTAAGGCGCATAACGTCTTTTTTCTCCGCAATGTCATAGTCTTTTTCTATATCTTTCAGTCCCCTTAACAGCGCGAGAGGTGTTTGGGCTATGGCCGCCTCGTCCAGTTTTGAGCGCATGGCCTGATTGTGCTTCTTTTTGTATATCGTAAGCTCATCGTCGTTTATGTAAACCTCCTGTTCATCTTCACCCTCGTACCGCCATGACATCTTTGACGGCGGTTTGATGCGAAAAATCCCTTCGTAAGACATTTCCTTGTTCAGGTCCTTGATGCGGCTCAACTGTGAGAACTTGCCGCTTATGTCTTTGAACGAGTCATAGGCGGACTTTATTTTCATAAATATCGGGCCTGCGGCGTCAGCCACCGACACCATAAACAAGACACATAACGCCGCTGACACCATTTTTAACGCGCGTAAAACATTTTTCTCTTTCATTTCAACGTACCCCCTTCATAAATAATACGACCTTTATGGTCCTCAACAAAATAAACAAGTCAAGCCCTAAAGACCAGTTCATCATATACCAGATGTCCAGTCTTATTCTATGCTCATACGTGGTTGAACTCCTGCCTGAGACCTGCCAGAGGCCGGTTATCCCGGGCGGCACCTTCGTAATGTCTTCAATTTCGTTTGCAATTGCGTACATCTCTCTCTTAAGATATGGCCGCGGACCGACGAGGCTCATCTCACCCTTGAGGACATTAATGATTTGTGGAAGCTCATCAAGGGAGGTCTTCCTTAGGAACATCCCAATGCGTGTTATGCGCGGGTCGTTGCTTAATTTCCAGTGTCTCTCCCACTCGTCTTTCATTGCCCGGTTGCTTTGCAGGAGTTCTTTTAATATCCTCTCTGAGTCCTGCACCATTGTGCGAAACTTGTAGCAGTTAAAAGTCCGCCCTCCTATTCCTATTCGCTCCTGTTTATATATGACCGGGCCGGGTGAGGTAAGTTTCGTTATAATCCCTATGACGGCCATTAACAACAACAAAAATGGCAGCAGCACTATGCCTACTAATAGGTCGAATGCACGTTTTATTATCCTGTTTGACATGGATTTCAGGTTGTTTTTGACCTTTAGCAGGAAAATCTCTTCGTAAAACAAATGCAGAAGCTCGGTGTTTAGGAGCGCTATGCCGTAGAGATTGGGGACAATCATCGTGTTTTTAACTTTTTGCTGTACCTCATAGGCCAGAGAGGATATCTTGTCAGGGCCAAGAGACGGCATGGCTATGATAATAGTGTTGATTTGGAGTTCCTTGATGAACCTGGTATAGTGCCTGACCTGCCCAAAAACCTTCTTCCCGTCTATGTACGTGCCGATTCTATCAGACTTATCGTCCAGATAGCCCAGCACTTCGTAGCCGATGTGCCGCTCTCTTTCAAGCCACTGTGAGATGAGTTTACCAGTCTTGCCAGCTCCAAGTACGAGGACTTTCTCCTTAGTAATGCCCAGCACAAAGAGCAACTTTTTCCCATAGAGATGAAAAACAGGGAATATAAAGATACTCAAAATCCACAATGACAAGATTACAGTGCGTGAGACCAATCCCTGTGCCTTTCCAAGCGTTACCACGGCCATAAGTACCATAAAAGACAGCGTATTGGCGTGTATCAGCTTTTTCGATTCGTTCCATAACGGTATCCTGCCCGTGTATATGTTGCTATATGCGATGAAAAAGATAAAAATTGCAGGCATCCACAACAGGCCGGCGTAATAGGCAAAGGAATAATTCGGCGTCAAAGGTGTGTAGAACAAGGGGAAGACCCTCTCCCTCACATACCACGCGCCGTACAACGTAACATAATACGCGGCTATATCAAGGGCGATAAGCGAAATAAACTGTATAACTCTCTTCATCTCAATATCTTTTCCATTACGGTACTTTTTCTAAGGTCTCAATGGTTGCAAAAAAACACGACACATTTGTTATAATACATTTCGACTATAAAGTTCAAATGAACGTGTGTTGAAAGTTCTGCCGCGGCGCAACAGGCAGTAGCGGCGGAAGCGGGCGGTTGCGGCAAAATAAATGAGAAAGGCCAGGGAATAAATGAAAAAGGCTCTGATACTAAGCGGCGGGCAGGGAACGCGGTTAAGGCCCCTCACGCATACCATAGCAAAGCAGCTCGTGCCGGTTGCCGGCAAGCCCATACTGGGTTACGTCTTTGACCATATTTGTGAGGCAAAGATAAGAAAGGCGGGCATCATCATCTCCCCTGAGACCGGCCAGGCCGTGAGGGACTATTTAAAGGACGGTATGCCGTGGAACATAAAGACAAAGTACATTGTGCAGAAAAAGCCACTTGGCCTCGCCCACGCTGTCCTCTCTGCGAAGTCTTTTTTGCGGGATGACGATTTTGTCATGTACCTGGGCGATAATCTCCTGAGTTCGGGGGTTCGGACGGCTATTGCGAGGTTTAAAAAGAATAAGTCTGACGCTATGATTTTTCTCAAAAAGGTGGAAGACCCGCGGCGCTTTGGCGTGGCCCGGCTTGACCCGGAGGGCAAGGTCATCGAGCTTATGGAAAAGCCCCAAAATCCCCCATCCAATCTCGCCCTTGTCGGGGTCTACATTTTTACGAAAAGAATATTTGACGCCATCGCCCGTATAAAACCCTCCCAGCGCGGGGAGCTTGAGATAACCGACGCCATTCAGGAATTAATCAATATGGGCTGTGCCGTGGATAGCGAGATACTCGACGGCTGGTGGCTTGACACAGGTAAGAAAGACGACCTCCTTGAGGCAAACAGCATCGTCCTTGACGAGTATATAAAGTTGGACATCAAAGGGAAAATGGACAAGGACAGCCACACGACCGGCAGGGTAACTATAGAGGCCGGATCCACAGTGACACACAGCAATATTCGCGGCCCTGTTAAAATAGGGAAGAACTCTACTATTGAAAATACCTTCATTGGTTCATTCACAAGCGTAGGCGATAACGTCACCATAAGGAACTCCGCCATTGAGCACTCCGTGATATTGGATAACGCCTGCATCGAGGGCATTGAGCGCCTTGAGGACAGCCTTATCGGCAGGGGGGCTAAGGTAATAAACAACGCTCATCAGCACAAGGCCTTGCGGCTTATGATAAGCGACGATTCGGTTGTCGAAGTATAATAAAGATGTAATAATATTTATAGGAGACAGCAATGAAGATTCTCGTCACAGGCTGTTGTGGTTTTATAGGCTCTAATTTTGTCA
>JADFYL010000056.1 GCA_015233045.1 Nitrospirota bacterium
AATCTCCGCGATGGGCGAGATGCTCCGCGCTATTTCTCACAACTGGAGGCAGCCCCTAAACGCCCTTGGCCTCATTATCCAGGACATAGAGGACGCGTTCAGATTTGGAGAGATCAACGATAAGTACCTGACCGAGTTCGTCAAAAACGCGATGACAGAGATAAATTCCATGTCCGAGACAGTGAGCGGCTATAGGAACCTGTTTAAGCCGGACAAGGAAAAGAGGCCGTTTAATGTCATTGAGATAACGGAGGAGGTCTGTACATTCCTTCAAGGCCAAATAAGGAGCCTGTCGGTTGATGTAAAAATCATTCGCGCTGGCATAGACGCCATGTACGTGACGGGCTTTTTAAACGAATTTCGCCAGGTGATTTTGAATCTGATGTTTAACTCTATGGACGCCATTGTCGAAAGGAGAAAGGCGCTCTCTATAAGCCCGCGCGGCACGGCGCAGGCGGCAAGTCATGTCGGTGTCATAACAATAGAAATAAACAGCCGCGACTCTATGGCCGTGCTCAGGATAATTGACGACGGGGGTGGTGTACCGGATGTGCTTGCAAACAGGATATTTGAGCCGTATTTTACTACCAGAGAACAGGGCAAAGGGGTTGGAGTTGGCCTTTATGTGTCAAAGGTGCTTGTGGAGACTCAGATGGGCGGCAGGCTCTATTTTGAAAACGTGGAAAACGGCGCCGCGTTTTATGTTATGCTCCCTGAGACGCCGGACTAAAATTTACAGGCAGGGATAATTATAGGTAATAAAACACTTAGGAGGATAAATGGTAAGATTCTGTACATCGGTATTAATAATGGTATTGTTATTTGTTGCGCTGACCATGTCAGGATGTAATCAGGCAAAGGACGACGCGATACACATAGGTGTGATAGCCGAGCTTACTGGCGACATACCGGCTGTTGGAGCGTCGTGTAAAAATGCCGCCGAGATGGCGGTAAAGGCGGTCAACGACACAGGGGGCATTGATATAGGTGGAAAAAAATACCCGTTAAAACTCCAGATAGAGGACTCTGCCGGACGGTCTGACCAGGCCGCCTCCGCGGCACAAAAACTAATCACCCGCGATAAGGTAATCGCCATCATAGGCCCGAATGCCAGCAGCGGGGCAATCCCAGCGTCAGAAATCGCCGAGACCTCAAAGGTTCCCCTTATTTCCCCGTGGTCAACAAATCCTAAGACCACGCTTGACCCCAGAACTGGCAAACAAAAGACCTACGTCTTTCGCGCCTGTTACATGGACTCATTTCAGGGCCGGGTGCTTGCGGCGTTTGCTATGGGTGAGCTGAAGGCCAAACGTGCGGCAGTCTTATATGACGTGGCCTCTGAGGTGCTGAAAGGGCAGGCGGAGGTTTTTAAGGCGACTTTTGAAGAAAAGGGCGGCGCTATTACGGGATTTGAGACCTATACAACTGGCAACAAGGATTTCACCGTGCAGATGACGAAGATAAAAAATGACAATCCTGATCTGATATTTCTTCCCACATACTACAGCGACGTACCCCTGCAGGTGCAGCAGGCACGCCGGTTTGGCATGAACGTGCCTATTTTGGGCAGTGACGCGTGGGGAAGCCATGATCTGCTTGGCCTTTGTGGAAAGGACTGTGATGGGTCATATTTCAGCAGCCACTTCTCCGCGAATTCAACCGCGCCGGGCGTTAAGAAATTTGTAGATGATTATAAGGCCCTCTATGGCAGTATCCCCGACGACGTGGCCGCCCTTACGTACGATTCATTTGGCATCCTGTTTGAGGCGATGAGAAAATCAGGGAAGCCCGCCTCAGAAGACATAAAAAACGCGATTCAAAAGATAACCGGTTTTCAAGGCGTCACAGGCACGATAACATTCCACGAAGGCTCTGGCGACCCCGAAAAAAGCGTTGTCATCCTGCAAATAAAAGACGGGGAGTTTAAGTGGTTTGCCGACATTAAGCCCTGAATAACCTATGGCCTATATCTCACAGCAGTTTTTAAACATGCTCCAGTTAGGCAGTTTGTATGCCGTAATAGCCCTTGGCTATACGATGGTATACGGGGTGTTGTCGCTTATTAATTTTGCCCACGGGGATTTGTTTATGGTGGGGGCGTTTTTGTGTTTTGTTGCGACGGCAAAGCTGCACCTGCCCTTTGTGCCGGTGATAGTTGTGGCTGCATTTGGCACTGTGCTGCTTGGCGTGGCGGTGGAGAGGCTTGCCTACAGGCCGCTTCGTGAGGCGCCAAAGGTTTCGGCGATTATCACCGCACTTGGCGTGGGTGTGTTTATTGAAAATTTCACGCTTGCCCTCAGTCCATACCCGCGGCATGTCCCTGAAATTCTTCCAAACATAAGCTGGAATTTCAGCGGTCTTACGGTGTCCTCCATACAGGTACTTATCATTGTGGTGTCGGTCTTGCTCATGGCGTCGCTTGATTTCATAGTAAGAAAGACGAGGTTTGGGATGGCGATGAGGGCGCTTGCCTGTGATATGAAGACTCTACCCTTGATGGGTGTGCCTGTGAACACTATAATAGCCCTTACGTTTGCCATAGGGGCGGGGTTTGGCGGGGTGGCGGGGACTATGTACGCGATGGCGTTTCCTGTGATAGACCCGTACATGGGGATAATGATAGGCTGGAAGGCCTTTATTGCCGCTGTAGTGGGGGGGATTGGGAATATCAGAGGTGCGATGCTTGGCGGTTACATTTTGGGTGCGGTTGAGACGCTGGCCGCCGTGGCGCTGCCCTCTACGTACAGGGATTTTATTGCCTTTACGCTGTTGCTCATCCTCCTGATTTTCAGGCCAAACGGGATATTAGGAGTTCCAAAGACCCTAAAGGTATGACAACGGCGCCGTCGGCAATTCATAAGCTCTCTCTATTTTGGGATGCCCTGATGTCGAGGCGCTGGCCGCTTTTTTTATTAGTTGCCATCGGTTTTATTGCCTCAATATTAGTAAGCCGTTATAACCTCATTGACCAGTATCTTGAGCTTGTTGCGATGTATGTGGGGATTAATATCATACTTGCCCTGAGTTTGAATCTTGTCAACGGGTACATGGGGGAGTTCTCGGTGGGGCACGCGGGGTTTATGGCGGTGGGGGCGTATGGGGCCTCGATACTGACTGTAAAGGTGTTTGCTCCTGCGGCGGGTGTGTGGATTTTTCCTTTAGCGATAATCGCCGGAGGTGTGTTGGCGGCGGTTGCGGCGGTTGTTGTGGCCATACCATCGTTCAGGACGAGGGGCGATTATCTGGCAATAGTGACGCTGTCGTTTAATATGATAGTGAAATCTGTCCTTGAAAACGTGGACGTGGTAGGCGGGCCGAGGGGTTTTTTGGGGATGGAAAAGCTGACCACGCTGCCGTGGACATTTGCGTGGACGGTGGTGTCGGTATGGGCAATCAGGAATTTCGTATACAGCAATATTGGCCGTGGGGTGTTATCTATCAGGGAAGACGAGATGGCCGGGGCTGCGATGGGCGTGGATACGAGAAAAGTAAAACTCCATGCCTTTGTGGTGTCGTCTTTTTTTGCCGGAGTGGCTGGAGGACTTTATGCCCATCTCCTGCAGTTTATCTCCCCGCGCACGTTTGACATCTTAAAATCTACGGAGATACTCATCATGGTCTACCTGGGTGGGGTTGGCTCGATAGCCGGCTCGATAACCGGGGCTGTTATCTATACCGTCCTGATTGAGGCCCTCAGGGTGTTGGGGATGTGGCGGATGGTCATTATGCCCCTTTTACTAGTCCTCCTGATGATATACCGGCCAAAGGGCATATTTGGATTTACCGAGTTCCGGTGGTTTAAACCCATTGCCGCTAAGAAAGGCGATGGCGCAATTGTGCCATACATGGCGGCGAGTGAGCCGCGGCGCCCCACACCAGGCGATGAACTATTAACCATCAATGGCCTTACGCATTATTTTGGCGGCCTTTGCGCCTTGTCGGACTTTAATCTCAAACTCGACTCCGGCCAGATTATGGGCATAATCGGCCCAAACGGTTCAGGTAAGACAACCCTGTTTAATCTGATATCCGGCTACTATCGCCCGAGCCGCGGCAACGTAGTGTTCAACGGCGTTGAAATCACCCGTTTGCGCCCCAATGAGATAAACGCACAGGGCATAGCGCGCACGTTTCAAAACATCCGCCTGTTTAACAACCTCACGGTGGAGGACAATGTAAAGGTGGGGATGTTTAATGCTGTTAATTATAACGCCGCGGACGCAATGGTGCGCACGAGGAGTTTTATTAAGCGCGAAAAATATGTGTCTGCACGTGTGCTAGCGTTGCTTGAGCTATTCGCGCTTGATAAGTATGCCAAAGAGCTGGCCAAGAACCTGCCCTATGGCCAGAAGCGCCGCCTTGAGATTGTGAGGGCGCTTGCCACTAGGCCGCGACTGCTGTTGCTGGATGAGCCGGCTGCTGGAATGAACCCGTCTGAGACGGGGGCGTTAATGGAGCTTGTACATAGAATAAGGGACGAGTTCCAGCTTACAGTCATGGTAATAGAGCATCACATGAGCTTTATAATGGGTCTTTGCGAGAGAATTACCGTGCTTGATTTTGGCGTGGCGATAGCCGGGGGAGCCCCTGAGCAGATAAAAGACGACAAAAAGGTAATAGAGGCATACTTAGGCAGTTCCGGGTCAAAAAATTACCGTGGAGGCCAATAGATGATGGCACCAGCATTGTTGTCAATAAAAGACCTGTCTGTAAGCTATGGGAATATAAAGGCGGTGAGGGGGATATCTTTCGATGTCCGGCAAGGGCAGATTGTCACCCTGATTGGGGGCAATGGAGCCGGTAAATCATCTCTTTTGCGTGCAATATCCGGCATGGCCCCCTTTGATGGTGAGATACAATATAAAGGTATAAGATTAAACGGCACGCCTGCGCACAAAATCGTCTCACTTGGCATAACGCATGTGCCGGAGGGTAGGGGGATATTTGGTAGCCTCACGGTAAAGGAGAACCTGATGCTTGCGGCGTGGTGCAGAAAAAAAGACCCTGAAGGAATAAAAGAAGATTACAATTACGTTATAAACATATTCCCGCGGCTTGGGCAGCGCATGGCGCAGTTGTCGGCCACGCTGTCTGGTGGGGAGCAACAGATGTTGGCGATAGGGCGGGCGCTGATGTCAAAGGGGGATTTGATACTGCTTGATGAGCCTTCGATGGGGCTATCTCCGGTGCTGTCCGATGAGATTTTCAGGATAATCGCCGAGATAAACAGGGCTGGGGTGACGATATTGTTAGTTGAGCAAAATGCCTTCATGGCGCTACAGTTGGCGCACTACGGCTGTGTGATGGAAAACGGGGAACTGGCGTTTGAGGGGGCGGCGGCGGTGCTCCTTGATGACCCTCGCGTAAGACGGGCGTATCTGGGGGTATAACGTTGGTGATTAAGAAGGGAGGAGTGGGATGGGATACATGTACAAGTTCCCAAATCGAGCCATCAAGGCAACGGCTCGATTTGTTATGTACCCCACCCCAAGCTGTATGGAAGCTTTGCGGTGTGATTTTCGGCGTTGTTATCCTCTAAGCAACAGTGACGCGCCGAAATAAACGACTTCAAACAACAGTACCCACTTAATCAGCCTGTCCAACTTCACATCGCTACTACTATTGTTCTGGCTCTTTAGTTCCATATTTGGTCAGGCCTCCTTATTGTTACAAAACCAAAGCAATAGTATAGTAGCAAGAAGAGTGCCAGAGAAAATAAGATGTGGTAGATTTCTGTAAACATGATAAATATCAAGTAAAAACAAATGGTTAGTAAATGTAAGACAACCGAGTCAACCTGTGATAGAAGATAAAAAGCCTGTAAGGAACCACAACAAGAGGCGGCAGAGTTTTGACGGTGGACACAGTGGCGGACTTTGTGTTGGTTGTTAACGATTTGATTTTTGAAGTGTATAATGGACGCACATGAGGGTACGTCCGCTTCATAAATAACATGACACCGCAAGCTGCTACTCTATCAGCAACCAAGATTACATGTTCACTTTATCGCTGGCGATATCCAACCCCCATGTAATATTGTTTTATCAATTTCATTGAACTCATCTATAGTGTCTTTATTGCCCGAATCTTTTATTTTGTCGATCAACTTATCATCAAATATCAACCTGATTAGATCAGTAAAATCAGCATTGGTACGAAACCTTCTATCGGTAATTAATTCCCTAAGTAAGTCAGTTCTTTGACCTTTATCAAAGTCACTACTCCTCAGTTTTAACCCAATCATTATCAGCTTTGCATAAGCTTCAGAAATATCCCTTGTCAATCGTATCGCATTTTGAGATTCTCTTTTATCGTCAATCATATATTTATCATAGAGCGCAAACCCCGCACTATAGAGACCAATTAATACACCAACTAAAAGCGCTATTCTTCTTATTAAAATGCTGATAATTGTCAGCTTATCCCAGAAGTCCCTTTCTTTCTTGTTATATCGTCCGCATGGCGCAACATCAGGCGGAATACCACATCCAACTTCCGTTACTTCCTCTAAAGGGTCATCTTCCACCGACACACCTCCTCACTTGATGGTTATGCTATAAACTGTGAAATTAATATCTCCAGGTGATATGCCAAACAATATCTTGGAAATTACACCGCCTGCAACGATTGCTTTTGGCAACGGCAAATTAAGTGTAGCTTTACCGCTCTGCGGTGCAAACCACAGTTCATATGGGGTACGATTATTGTCATACAACTCAAGTTTTATTTTTGGTACCACGCCTTTACAGACGACTGTAATTATTGATTTACCCGTCACAGGAATAGGAGCGCCGTTCTGTCCGTTTGGACCTGGTTCGGCAACAAAGCCGCCCCACACATCTAATTTTCCCGATGCCACAAGTGAGCGGTCAGATAGCTTAATACCAAGGCCACCGTAAGCTGACCACGTCCGGCTATTAGAATTTATATTAGAGCCATCTTGTTTCGCACCTGAAAAATCGTCAACTACAAAATCAGCCGCTGCGCCAATGCTGCCGAACCATATAACCGATGTGAGCATGACTACCATTGATACAACCAGACGCATTCTCATAAAATCCTCCTTAGTTTTGATGTTGCTTAATCGGTAAACGCCACCGTTTACCACCTACACTGATGCATATCCACTATTCCTGTCCTATACTTAGCTTATTGTAAAACATTAAACAATATATGTCAAGTAAATTATTAAAAATAATTACAAATAAATAGTTATTACAAAGTGTTACAAGCACGTAACATTTACTTATGCGATATAATGTTGAATTATAACGATTATTTTACAAGCAGCGACATATTTATCATATATAAGCGTTACGTTAAGGTAACACTTCCTCGCTGATTTGTTTATGCTGGATGGCTCTTCGTCAAATTGACAAAATCATCGGCAAAGGCATAATATTTACTCGTGGCCGAATCAATTAAACTAAAGGAAGGCGTGGTCGTTGTGTTGCTTTGCGTGCTTTTGCTGGGGGCTTATTCTTTCGGGAGCTACATTTATTTCAGGACGACGGGGATAGAGATCAGCGATACCGCCAGATTTGGCTGGGATACGATGGAATACCAGTCAATGGCGGTAAATTTTGCCGCAGGGCATGGTTTGAAATACGGCGCTATTGAGGAGTTCAGCTACTATAAATTCAACCCGAAAGGAAACGCCGCCCTTGGTGATGCCACTATGTCGAACTTTGAATCTTTCCTTGATATCGGCAGCCGAGGAGGCAGTTATAATTTTTATAGGACGCCCGGATACCCCGTCTTTCTCGGCGTATTGTATAAAATATTCGGTGTCTCGCCCAAAGTTGCAAAAATTGCTCAGGTCTTTCTCATCGTATTGGTTGCCTCGTTTTTGCCTTATGTCGGATTTGCCTATTGGCGGCTGTCTGGTTTCGCCGCGGGTGCTGCCTCAGGCGGGTTTTTGATGAGGTTGGTGTATCAATACAAGATGTATGATAGTATTCTTACTGAACCTCTTATTATCTTGTCAGTTTTCCTCATCGTCCTTACGTTCATTTATTGGGAAAAGAAGAGGACTTCTGCTGCCACCGCAGTCCTTGGCGTTGTTATGGGAGCGGGAATTCTTGTTAAAGGCTCTCTTATGTTCACTCCGGTTTTGACAGGTTTTTTTTTATTGTATCTGATTAAACAAAAGGTGCTTAACCCGCGGCAATTCGTGGCCTTTGTGCTGAGCGTATCGCTTGTCATCTTTTCGTGGTCCATATTTGCAAGCGTTAAAGAGGGAAGGCCGGTCTTTATCTCCACTCAGGGCGAAGCACTCCTCCTTGACTCCAACAGCATGGCCTCAAAAGACGGATTGTGGCACAATAAGCACGATGTGTTTTATGATAACCCTGAAATACAAAAACTCCCTGCCCTGATAAAAGTTGCGCGGTTTTATCTAAGCCACAGAGACATTGTGCCATCCATATTCATCAATAAGGTAAACGAGGGTTTTAACAACTTTCTATTTAGAGTTGCCATGCTTTTTCTCATATACGAAATGATATTAAAGACAATTCATTTTTTTGATGGTACTGAAGGTGGGGGAAAAGCCGTTTGGCATCTGAAAACAATTCTTTCGTTTATTATGTTGATTAACTTAGGATGGATATTGATTGTTTTATTTATGCCGCTGTTTGAAGGCTGTTTTAGCTTATCTTGGGTTCATACTCTCTCGATTATTCAGCAGCTCATTCCTGGCAGTGCGTTGCTGATATTTATCTTTGCCTCGGTTTATTTCCTATCATGTATGATTACTCGCAGGATAATTTTTGTACTCCCTGCATCTTTTATCATATTATTTCTTAATTTTCTTCTGATTACTTTAATCTTTTGTGGCGAGAGCAGGTTTGTCAATGTCATTAGTTTTATTTTTATTATAACAACCATGCAGGCCATTTTCAGCTACTCAATGTGGCTTTATAAGATTCTCCTTGATTCGTGGCGGGGTGAGTATGGCAGGGTTAGTTAAACTAAAGGAAGGCATGGTCGTCGTGCTGCTTTGCGTACTTTTGCTGGGGGCGTATTCTTTCGGTGCCTATATTTATTTTAAGACGGCCGGGATAGAGTTCAGTGATTCCGCGCGGTTTGGCTGGGATACGTGGGAGTATCAGTCAATGGCGGCGAATTTTGCCGCTGGACATGGCCTGAAATTCGGCGCTATCGAGGAGTTTAGTTTCTATAAATTCACCCAGACCGGCGACCAGGTCTTTGGAGATGCCGGACTTAAAGGCTATGAAAGTTTTCTTGAGATTGGAAGCCGAGGCGGCAGTTATAATTTCTACAGGACACCGGGATACCCCGTCTTTCTCGGCCTGTTGTATAAGATATTCGGCGTATCGCCAAAGGTGGCGCGGGTTTCTCAGGTGTTTCTCGTAATCTTAATTGCCGCTTTTCTGCCCTTTGTTGGCTTTGCCTATTGGCGGCTGAGTGGGTTTGCCGCAGGGGTCGCCTCAGGCGCTATCTTGATGAGCACGTATGTGTATATCCACAATATGCAGGACGAGCTGTTGGCTGAGCCGCTTATTATGTTTTCCGCTTTTCTCTGTGTGGTTATGTTCGTTCTATGGGAAAAAAGAAAATCATCCGCTGCCGCCGCTGCCCTGCTTGGCGCTGTCATGGGGGCGGGAATTCTGGTCAAGGGTTCTCTTGTTTTCACGCCGGTTCTGACGTTTTTTTATTTCCTGTATTTGATTACACGGCGGCTTGGGCCTGTGCCGCTTTTGGCCTTCGTATTGGGGGTCGCGTTTGTTATACTTTCGTGGTCAGCGTTTGCCAGCATAAAAGAGGGTAGGGCAATCTTTATCTCCACAGAGGGCGGGCAGCTCCTGCTTGAGACCAACAGCACTGTCTCAAAAGATGGTACATGGCACGCTAAACCCCTAGACACGTTTTATCAAAGGCCAGAAATTAAGCCGCTTCCAGGCCCGATTAAGGTCGTTCTGTATTATCTGAACCATAGAAATCTACTGCCCTCAATATTCGTCAACAAGATAAACTCAGGGTTTAACGGGTTCTTTTTTTTCAAGACCGCTGTCCTGTTTCTCCTTTACGCGATGATTATGAGTACGCTTAGATTTTCTGACGGCGCTATTAAATGGATAAAGAATATTTTGACGGTTTTTTTAATAATATATCTTGTCTGGACGGTGGTTGCGGTTTGTGTGGTGGTGTTTAAATTAAATCTGCCACCGGTTGCCGCGCTGGTTTTTGCTAATATTATTAATCTCATGCCAGGCGCCACACTTCTCATCTATGTGTTTATCATATATTTTTGCGTATCTTATGTAATTACTAAGAAATCTTACGTCAATGTCCCCGCGTCATTTGCAATACTATTTCTGAATTTCTTTTTGGTTACGATAATCTTCTACGGGCATCCGAGGCATGTCAAGGTTATTGATTTTATATTTATTCTGATGGCAATGCAGGGCGTCTTCGGCACGGCGATAAGGACTAAAGACGAAGGGGGGTAACCCCCCTTCACCCGTATTTTTGCCAACGTTTTATTTATTGATTTTGGCGGCTTCAGAGTTCCGCGTCTGTATGTACCATTTCGGCAGGTTATAGCCTATGCCAATTGTGGTGGGTTTGATACCCATGAATTTTTTGTTTACGACTACAAGGGCGTCGGGGACATAGAGAAACACATACGGGAGTTCGTCGGCAAGGATTTCCTGAATTTTATAGTATGCCGCCTTGCGCCTTTCAATGTCGAACGTGCGCCGACCTGTCTCAAGCAGCTTATCAACTTCGGGGTTAGCATAACTTACGAAATTAAACTCCTTCTCTTTTGTCTTGCTTGAGTGCCAAATATCATACTGGTCGCCGTCCATCCCTATCCCCCAGCCGAGGATTACGGCGTCAAACCGCTTTTTGTCAATAAACTCATTCAGAAACGTGCTCCACTCAAGGGCGCGAATGTTTACCCTTATGCCGACTTGCTTGAGTTTCCACTGGATAATCGCGGCTGTTTTCATCCTGAGGGGATTGCCCATATTCGTGAGTATGGTAAACTCAAACGGGACGCCGTTGTTAGTTAATATACCGCCAGCGCCATCCTTCCAGCCAGCCTCGGCAAGCAGGTTTTTTGCCCTTTCGGGGTCAAAGGGGTATTTTTTTACGTCCGGGTTGTATGGCCACGTATTCGGTACGTAGGGTCCGGTTGACGCCGTGCCAAGTCCATATAGCACAATGTCTATTATCTCCTCTTTATCTATCGCGTAGGCGATTGCCTGTCTGACCCGTTTATCTGCGAAAAATGGATGTTTTAAATTGAAGCCGAGATATGTATAGGAGAAGACCGGATAGCGGTATTTATTAAAATGGGCATTAAAATACTCGGAGTCAGTCTGCCTCTTGTATTGAATCGGCGTAACCCCCATGAGGTCAACCTCCCCGGCCTGAAGCGCCATAAACATGGTGGATTGGTCTGGTATTACCCTGTAAACATACTTGTCTATATAGGGGCGGCCCTCGAAATAATCATGATTGGACGACAGCGTAAGCTCCTGCCCGCTGACCCATGTGTCGAGTTTATACGGCCCCATGCCGATGGGATTTCTGATTAACGGGGTCTTGGTTATATCCATACCCTTGAGGAGGTGTTTTGGTAAAATCACGAGGTCACCCCAACTGTTCAATGCCGGGGCGAAGGGTTTGCCGTATGTCACCCTGAATGTGTGGTTGTCAGGGGCCTCGGCGGCCTTCACCTGTAAGAAATCCTCCTTATATGGAGTAGGGGTCTTGTCGCTGATGATTGTCTGATAGCCAAACAAGACGTCTTCAGCGGTGAATGGCGTACCGTCTGTCCAGTGGACATCTTTTCTCAGGTGAAAGGTAATAGTGAGGCCGTCGGAGGAGATGTCCCAGCTTTCTGCAAGGTCGCCAATGGTGCTGAGGTCAGGGGCATATTTTACGAGGCCATTAAAGATATTGCCGGAGACGGAGTGCGAGGCGCTGTCACCAGCCAGCACAGGCAGGAGGACACTTGGCTCTGCCGTCACGCCTTCAACCAGCGTGCCCCCATAGGCTGGCTGGCCATTTGAGGCAAATTGAGGCAAAGGGGCCGCCTGATTTTGACCGCCAGTTCGTGAATCGCACGCGCACAGGATAAGGGTCAATATTAAAAATAATATCTTTGCGATATGTACTGTTTTCATTTTATATTAACCTGTGACTGGTACCGTTAATTATAGCTCATTAAAGTCCTCAACGGTAATACCGGCTTGATGTAATAGTTTTCTTAAAAGCCCCCGACCGAGCACATCGTGTTGGGGAACGGACAATGTCCACTTATAGCCTCTTCTTGTAAGCATGACGTGAGAGCCTTTCTGACGGTTTACCAACCAACCAGCTTTCTTAAACTTTCGAACGGCATCCGGGCCTGAACATGGTATCAATTTGTCCGGCACTATATCGATACTTCAGTTACATTTTCGGCATTTATTAAATGCTTCGCCTCCATAACTTCAAGCCATCCCTCGATTGCCTCTTTTATGTTTAAAACAGCCTCTTCGTGGGTCTTACCTTGTGAAAGGCATCCAGGGAGGGCTGGGACTTCGGCAGTGAAGTACCCGTCCTCATCTTGTTCTATTATTGCATGTATTATCATCGGGTTCTCCCATGTGATACTACCATAGCTTGCGGGTAAAACTCAACAGGTATGGCAAGTGCTTAAAGATGACATATTCCAGCACTGGTACGATAAGATAAAGCAGGACAGCCGGAATTATTTTTTTATACAACCCCCATACGTCCGCCTTAAAATAGTCCCTCGTCAGAATCAGGCATACATGTACCGGCGACAACAGTACGCCCGCGTAACCGGCCGCGAAGGCAAATGAAAACGAATGCGCGTCCAGCCCCGGCAGGCTCATAAACAGCGGAAAGGCACTCCCCACAAAGGCCAGCGTAAACCCCGTAAGAATCCCCGTCACAAATGGCAACAAAAACAGTATCGGCATAAGCGGTATGTGGCGGGCTATAAAATAATTATTGATATTCACCACGGCGCCTGACCTGTCAAGGGTGGTAAGAAACAGCATCACGCCTAATATAAGCAGTACTACCTCCCTGTTAAATCCATAGCGCAATACCTTCAACATCCTCGTAAAATTGTACCGGAAATAAATCATCAGCATGAAGACCATCGCAACAAGGGCATAGTGCAGCTTTACGCCAAACACGATAACCAGCACAAGCAGTATAACAAAGGGCATAAAACTCAGGAGTGCCCAGTGTGACCTGTTTTCCACACGAGCAAAGGTACCCCTTACGCCCTTCATGCAAAACAACAGTCCTATTGCCATCATGGCCACGGCATAGCTGAGGTTTAAGAGAACCATTTTCCTCATCCCGACATGGGTAATCAGCGTGGCCAGTATGAGGCCCGGATAAAGCGGCAGGATGGACTCCCATGGATGTCTGTACCAATAGTTGGTAAAGGCCTTATCCTCCTTGGTTAAATCAAGCCCTTTGGCGGAGTCATCCACCATCGGACAGGAAAAATACGCCCCACCTATTGACGGCAACATCCCGATTAACAGGGGCATCGAGATTAGTACGCATTTCTTGTTCCTTAACACACCCTTTACCGCGTCAGTCATCATGTTCAGTATGTTGTTCTCTCTTAAAATCACCTCAAGCATCCTGATAAACGCCAGGGCAACTGTAAGCTCAAGTGTTTTCTGTGACACTACGGCAGAGTAAACCGTCGCGGCTATGGCGGCCGGTCTCATCAGGTATATGGCAAAGATGATTGACGATGCGGCAATAAGCACGTAGCCGACGTGCAATTTCATGCGAATAAGGATTATCATCACCACAAACACGGCGGTTATCCCGATTATATCAAACATCAGCTCGTCCCCCGGGCATGAAGGAATTCCTCAACCAGTGAGGCGGCCTTGTCCTTTGAGTCTATCACCCCCTCAAGGGTTTTTAATTCGATGGCGCCAAGGATAACGCTAAACAATGGCGACGGAGTAAGGCCAAAAGTCTCTATTAAATCCCTGCCTGTGATAAACCTTGGAGCGGTGCTTCGCGGTAGATATTGACACTCGTAAAAATCAAGAATGTCCCCGCATATGCTCAGGGTATCTTCATGGCCTTCTGGCTTTGCGCTTGCGTCCGCCGCCCACACGATAACAAGGGCGTAGATATTGTCTCCAACGGCGTTTAGAAGCTTGATGAGAGGTTGTCTCATCGAGGCAAGGGCATGGCGCCCAGCTTGTTTGAACGCCAAAATCCTCATGTGGTGCTTTACGAGCATGGTTACGAATTCGGTCTCTTTTGCGGAGGCCTTAAATCTGCTCAATACATCGGCGGCAATTCCCGTGCCTTCGTGTTCGTGGCGATGAAACGTGCAATCACCATCTGTTGAGAGCCGCCGCGTTGGATATTTCCCCGTGTCGTGAAGCAGGATGGAGAGTTTTATGAGGGCGCTTTTGTGGGGATACATTGCCAGCCACGCCTCAAGGTTGCCGGGAATCTGCAATGGATTGTTAATTATCTCGTCAGCCGCCTCATATGCGGCCATCGTGTGGCCAAACACGTCGAGGTGGTGAAAGCGGTTTTGTTTCAGGCCTATAAGCGGTTCAAGCTCTGGTAGCAGCTTAAAAAGAAGGCCGGTCTCACACGCGGATTTTATAATTTCTGTGCAGTGGCCGACGCTCAGGAGCATCTTAAGCTCCGCCCACAGACGCTCGGCGGCGGCCCCTGAAATTAGCCCCCTTAGGGCGGAGATGGTATTGAGTGTATCAGGTTGAATAGAAAACCCTAGCTCTGCCACTACCCTGAAGGCCCTCAACAGCCTGACAGGGTCCTCGGCCAGGTTATCCCTTGAAACCATTCTGATTATTTTGTTATCAATATCGGCCAGTCCGCCAGTTATATCAATTACGGTATGCGTGGGATCAAAAATCGAAACGGCAAGGGCATTGACCGTAAAATCACGGCTGCAGAGGTCGCTCCCGATGCTTCCTCCCCTTAAAGTGGTAAAATCAAATATGCAGTCCCCTTTTACGACCCTTGCGGTTGGAAACCTTTCGTGCAGCGCCACATATGCCCCGTTTATGGCGTCGGCAAAGCGCTTCGCGTTAGAAAAAGGGCTGTCGCCAAGGACAAAGTCGTAGTCCCTTATCTGCCGGTTTAAGATGAAATCCCTGACCGTACCGCCAACCAAATAAGCCTCGCGGCACGAGCCGATGTGCCTCATCAGGATGTCAATATAGGGTATTTTATTAGTCACCGCTGCGGCCAGGGAGTACCTGAAGTGTCCCTCTATATGAACGCCCTTGACTGGATTGCCGCTATGCGGGCGGTGGAGTTGTCAGTCAACCCGGCCGCGGCTGCCTCATCGGTATCAAGATGCAGCTCAAGCGTATAGTTAGGGCCTACCCTGATAAAGACATCACTGAGCATGGTGTCCATATCGCCGGAGATGACCACACTTACGATGTCATGGTCTCTGATACCGTAAGAAAGGGCGTCTTCCGGGCTCATGTGGCAATGTCTCTGGGGGCAGATGGCGCCGTTGTCGAGCTTTACTGTGCCGACAGGCCCGACAATCGTAACAGAGGCCGCGCCGTCAAGGTCGCCGGAGAGCCTTACAGGGGCGTCTATGCCGAGTTTAAACTCCTCAGTGCGGCTTATCTCCACCTGCGACACTCTTTTGAATGGGGCAACTATCCTGACGTCTTTTATTGTGCCCATAGGGCCTGCCAAACTAAGTGTCTCTTCGGCGATAAACGACTGCGGCTGCCTGAGCTGGTGTTTCTTTGTAAGCGTCTTTCCCTCGCCAAAGAGCGCGGTGAAGTCTGCTTCGCATAAGTGAACATGGCAGCCTGTAACGCGAATGGGAATCTGTCTTGCTGTTTTTGTGGTGGGCGTTGTCTGTCGCAGGGCCAGGGCGTGGAGGGTCTCTCTGGCAATCATTCGCTCTTCGTCAGCGGCTACGACAAGGATTTTAACTGGTGCGCCTTCAACTGAGATTTCCTCGATATGGCCCCTCTTAACCCTTGCCCTCTCGTTTGCCTCTTTTGAGATGATAAGGCCAATATTATCAAGGCCGTGGCATACTCGGCCGCGAATCGCCGCCGAGTTTTCGCCGATTCCAGCCGTGAATATCAGCGCGTCAATACCGCCCAACACAGCCGCATACGCGGCAATGTATTTTTTCAGCCGGTAGCAAAACAATGACACCGCGGTCTTTGCCCTGGCGTCACCGGCGTCGGCGGCGTCAAGTATTTCTCTCATATCGTTACTAAGTCCTGTGAGACCTTTAAGCCCACTTTCCTTGTTCAGCAAGTTATCAATGTCCTTGACGCCAAGTCCGGTGTTTAACAGATAAATCAGTACTCCGGCGTCAATATCGCCGCTTCGCGTGCCCATGACAAGGCCCTCCAAAGGGGTCATCCCCATGCTCGTGTCAACACTCGTGCCGTGGTCTATGGCGCATATGGAATCCCCGTTGCCAAGGTGGCAGGATATGATTCTCAATTCCCGCACGCTGCGCTTAAGATATGCCGCCGCCATCAATGAGACGTAATTGTGGTTCGTACCGTGAAACCCGTAACGGCGGATGTTTTCGCCTATGTGGTATTTTTCCCCAATATTGCGGGAGATGGCGTATAAGAACGCGCTCTCAGGCATGTTCTGATGAAAGGCCGTGTCAAAAACAGCTACCGCGCCCTTGTCCGGCAGGAGTTGCCGCATTGTCTCAACTCCGGCAAGGTTATAGGGATTGTGAAGCGGCGCCAGGGGGATGCACTGCCTGATGCCCTCAATGACATCGTCCGTTATCACCGCCGAGTTCTTAAACTTATCACCGCCGTGCACTACCCTGTGCCCTATGGCGTCTATTTCGTCAAAGGCGGCGATAGCCCCAATGGTGGAATCGGTCAGGGCGGCCTCCATGTCAGCGAAGGCCTTAGGGAAATCACGGACTTCAACTTCTTTTTTCACCTCTGATTTTTGTGATTTTATCTTGTGGTATGACGCGCTTGTGCCGATTTTCTCTATAAGGCCTTCCATAAGGGGGACGGGATTAGACGTGTCAAAGAGCGAGTATTTTAATGAAGAGCTGCCGCAGTTGATAACCAGAATCTTTGCCGGTTTAAGCACGGATGAGAAGTTTAAATCATAGGGGTCGGGGTTTTCCTGTCTCGACGCCTTGTATAGGGCGATAAGGGCCTCATCCTGAGCCTTTTGAAGCATTCTTTTATTAATCAGCGCGGCCATTTTAGCGAGGGCCGCTGTGTTTGCCACAATCACCTGGGATAATATATCGCGGTCAAGGGCGATACAGCGTGTGGATGCAACGGCAGTGACATCGGCCACCTCAGGCTCACCCGTGATAATGGACATCTCCCCAAATATATCGCCTGATTTTAATGTGGCGGTGAATAATTTATCGCCCATGGAGTCCGTAAAAATCGCCTCGCCCCTGCCTTCTATGAGGACATAGAGAAACCTGCCCGGCTGCCCGCGCGATATTATCTTTTGTCCTGATGAGTAGTCAGCAACCGTTGAGGCCGCAAGCAGCTCATGAAGTTCACCATCCGTAAGGTCTGAAAAATAATGACTCGCCATAAGAAACGCCTTTGTATCCATTTCGCCACACTCCTTCTATTTAGTAATACATTTAACTATCTCACCCACATACATCCTGTGATAATCCTTCA
>JADFYL010000178.1 GCA_015233045.1 Nitrospirota bacterium
GGAAGCGACATTCTGGTAACGGTAGCCGGTGCGCACACGTTTGGAAAACTGACGAGATTACTTGTAGCACTCAAATTGGGTGTAGTAGTTCTGGAATATCCGTTTATTGAATAATTACCCGCCCTTGAGGCCTCTCCTATAATCAGGATAAATATCTCCCTTTCTGACATATCCTGCGGTCTCTTAAGCTTATAACGAAAGTTCTCAACGGCCATTCGATGTTTAACGAGCTGCCGCCTCTCAAGATAAAACCTCGTCAAATGGGTTATGACGCCAATGGGATATGACTTTCCAATGCGTGTCTCAAAGACCTCTGCCTTCGCAACATACTTATTTTCATCACCGTGCTGCTGGGTAAAAAAAGTGGTCAGAGCGACGGCTATAAAGGTGAGGGACAGGGCCGCCGCCCCCTTTGTGCTGACAGCCCTGTTCATTCTCCTGAGGCAATAGATGAAGACGACGGCAAAGACTACGACTGCCACCAGCGTAAGTGCCGCCGGTACACGAAAGCCCTGAATAAACTCCGCCGCTTCGCGTGTATTGGTCTCAAGCACATCGCGCAGGGCGCTGTTTGTCGGCGGGTATTTGTACAGGTAGATAAAAAACATATCTAATGGCGCCAGCACCGCAAAGGGAATGAACAGCGAGAGAAACCATTTTATCCTTCTTGCAAATAACACAACCGGTATCAGATGCAGCCCTATGGAAAAGACGATAAACGCAATCTTTCTGGATGGAGAGACTATCTCCTGACTGATTATACTGTAGTATATATTTGGCGAGAACACGGTAAGCATGGCTATCGCCAAATATATATTCTTTCTGAAGTTCGTACCTTGCACAGTCTTAAACCTCTACAGCCCTGCCGTCTCAGTCTTAGTGCCTACGGCCAGCTCTGAAATCCAGCCTTCTGTGCCGTCAGTGGTTTTCACCCTGAGCCAGCCCCTTTTGTCCCCATTAAGGACGGTCATTATATCACCTTTTTTAGGGTAGGCGATTACATTAGCGCGCGGTGATGGCACGGAGCGTAAATTAGCAACATCAAACTTAACCTCTACTGAAGGCAGCACCTCGTGTGAGACGATCACGGGGCGGCCCGGCGCCTGTGCGGCGCTGACCTTTTCGGCCTCCGGTAATGGGCTTGAGGACGCGGCGGATGTCTTGGTGGCTGTGGCTGTGTTAGCGGCTTCCTGCGGCATGGCGGTTACAGGGGCAGATTCCGCCGGGGCCGCCACAGGGGCAGGTGCCACAGGCTGGGGCACGGGAATTGCCACCGCGGCTGCCGGAGCTGCTGCTGGTTGCATAACCTGTGTCTGCGCGGTGCTGACATTTTGGGCTACCGGCGAAGAACTTGGTGGCACTATTGATATTGATATGCTGAGTGGCAGGCGGTTAATTGTGGACGCCATCAGAGTACTAACCTTTGCGGCAGCAATGGTCGTCAGATTGCTAATCTCTGCACTGGCTGAGGCCGTCAGATTGCTAATCTCCGCGCTGGCTGAGGCCGTCAGATTATTAATCTCTATGTTAGCAGAGGCGGCCATACGTTTAATCTCTGAGCTATACGCCCTTGCCACTTGACATCCTATAACCGTCACAATCAAACAAAGCAGGACTATCGCACGCACATAAACCGTCCTGGACGAGGAAATCCATGCGGTAAATACCCTGATGTTTGATTTCAGCGTTGTAAACATATCAGATATCGTTTGATCGAAGGGGGCTTTTGACGCATTGGCATTGGCAGAGAGCGCCGATGCAGACGTGCCCTTGCCTGACTGCGCGGCAACAATATCCGGCATGAACGGTATGAATACAAGCACTGGAATCTGTGCGTATTTGACGACATCTTCCGGGCTTTTGAATGTTTGGTCCATGTACTCTTTCAGGAATCCGAGGCTCATGCCCGTCATAGCGCCAGCTATAAGCCCTATGGGGATTAACAGGCCTGGGATGGGGAATATCGGGCCGCTTGAAGGGAAGGCCTTACCCATGATGCTTATCAGGAAGTTACCCGACGCGGCGGCGGACGATACTGAGGATTCCTCCTTACGTTTAGAGAAGGTATCATAGGATACTTTGTATATTTCTATATCCCTCTTCAGGCGTTCCGCGTCTATCAGCGTCTTTTCAAGCTTGACGTCCTCAGCCTGAATTTTGTCAATACGCCTCTCGACTGAGTCAATTTTATCGTTAATAGTCTCAAGCTGTCTCTTTATGTTGTTCACATAACCTTGCACTTCTCTTTTTAACGAGTTGTACATGTTGTTGACCTGCTCGTTAAAGAGGTTGACCTTTTCGGTGTCCTTGTTGTACCTGGTTACAATCGGCCCGCCATCGGCAACAAGCTCCTGAAGGTTTTTGCTCAAATTCGTAATGGCCTCGTTGCCTTCGATGAATGAAAAGTAATTTATTTCCTTACTCTTCAGCGCATTATCTATGTATTCGATCATGCGCTTTTTCTCCATCGCATTCTGTTTAAGATAGTGGAGGTCCTGCTCAAGGTCCTTCTTTAGATTAAGATTGTTCTCTATTTCTTTGACAGGCATTACACCGATTCCTTCTTTAGACAACTCCAGAAGCTGGTCTTCCTTACCTTCTATACTTTTCCTTGAATCGGTTACCTGATCAATGAAAAACGTCCTGGCCGCCTCTGGATTGTAAATCTCCGAGCGGTATGCCAAAAATTGCTCCATAAGCGAGTTCAATAACAAGACCGCGTATTGGGGGTCGTTGTCATTCAATGTTATTTTAATAACATTGGTGGCTGGGATGATCTCCGTAGTTACGCTCTTCTTAATCTTGTATATCTCACTTTCCTCTATGGCCTTTTCTTTCCCCGTGCCTTTGGCGCTTTTGAGCATGGCAACCACAGAGGACAAGATAGAGTGAGAATCCTTGTACTGACTTTTCTCTCTCATCTTCGCAATCGTGCTCCTTATAACGTCCGGTGAGACGAGAATCTCAGATTCCGAGTTCAGGTCTTCTTTAGTAACCGGATTTGGACGTATTTCCTCTTTTTCTAAGGCATTAGGACTTTTGTCCGACTTCTTTCCCTTTACCAGTATCGAGCCATAGGCCGCGTATGTCTTCGGCCACAGAA
>JADFYL010000057.1 GCA_015233045.1 Nitrospirota bacterium
AACTCATAGTAAAAATCATTTGTTATCATAACCTTCACGGTATTCATGTTGTATAGGGCAAGGTAAAATATCGTGAATAGGAATACTATCGTTATAAATGACATAAATTTAAACATCTTCGCTTCCTTTCTCCATGTAAAAAGTTCGTCTTTCAGTCGGCCTTTCTATCTGTCTGTCATCTGACTCCATGCGTCTTGGCGCGTCTAGCCAGAGTTTCTCCAATTCATAGAACTTCCTGTACTCATCATCAAATATATTTACAAGCACATCCCCATAGTCAATAAGCACCCATTTGGCGTTACTCAGACCCTGAATGCTCATAGGGCGTCTGCCAAATTCCCGCAGACGCATCTCTACGTTTTGTGCAAGCGCCCTGATTTGAGGTGGACTTTCCCCTGTGCAAATTACCATATAGTCGGTTGCCGCCATAACCTCAATCATCTCCAACGTTATTATATCCCTTGCCATCTTTGCCTGCAGTGCTGATAGTATTATCTCAACTTTTTTCGGTATATTTTGCAATGGTTTCCTTTTTACGATAATTTATTTATATAGCTCATTGTTTATTATATATGATTCGACGCTTTCGGGCAAGAGATATTTTATTGTCCTGCCCTCCCTGATTGACTGCCTTATCTGTGTGGACGAAATGTTATGCGGTGTTATGGAGGCAACGCTCAGGTATTTCCCATTTCGCAGCCCTATCTGTGCCACTTTGCCGTCCATATGGCAATTATGACCATCTATATAGGGGGATTCTTTTATCCTTTCCACCTCTAAAGGGGGCCTTGCCATAACAATCAGTGCGGCGTTTGCCAGAATTTCCTCTGCCTTAAACCACTTAGGCATATCTAAAAACGCATCCAGCCCCATTATAAAATACAGCGCGTTACCGGCATATTGCCGTGTCATCCGCGCTATCGTATTCACTGTATATGATACCCCGTCAGACTTACATTCGATATCCGACAAGGCGAAGCCGGAGTTTCCACTTACAGCAAGCCGTGCCATCTCATACCTGTGGCACGAAGGCACCAGCGCGTCTCTTTTGAGTGGTGGATTGTTTGATGGAATAAATACCACTTTTGAAAGGGGAAATACATCCCGCAGCTCCTCGGCCGCCCTTAAATGGCCATAGTGTATGGGATTGAACGTCCCGCCGAATAATCCGATACCTGTTTCTACTGGCATTACCTCAGCTTAAACCACTACGACCGAGTTATCACCATCATATCTGTCGGCCTTCCAGTCGTTTTCCCACCTTGTACCGTCTATCAGGTACTTAAACTGGTAGTCTTTTTCCGCCTCAAGGTCAAGAGTAATCGTAAAATTCCCGTTTCTTGATCTTCTCATCATATGTGAGGCGCTGTCCCATGAGTTAAAGTCGCCTGCTATTGCCACAGTAGCCGCGTCAGGGGCGGCCTCTTTTTGAAGCGTAAACGTTACCCTGCATATGTTTGTATCTTCAATATAAACTTTCTTAAACCCTGATGCCGCCACATCTTTTTTTATCACGGCCTGTTTTTCCTTCACCTTATTTTCCTTAACAGGCGGTTTTGCTGCCACCGGTTTTGTTTCCTCATTATTTTCTACTTTTACAGATGGTATTGCCTCGTTTGTAATTTCTTTAAGGTTGAGCTTCTTAGTGTTTTTGTCTGCCGCCGCTGTCTGTCTTTTTTTTCTGTACACGGTCATTAGCTTTTTCTTTTTTATCCTCCTCATATTTCCTCCTCGTTTATTAAAATGGCCTGCCCTTTACACGTATTATACACTTGCATGGTTGAAAAATACACGCCATTGCGTTGCCACAGGGGCGATTGGCCTGTTGATTTTAAATCGTATTAATATGTAACATATAATGCGTGAGGGTTGGGGTTTACTTTTATGAAAAAGATTCTATCGGATAACATACTTCAGAGCATTCGTTCCGGCCTTGTGGTGCTTGACCATAATGGCGCCGTCGTTTACGCCAATAACCCGGCTGTAAAAATCCTTGGGCTTGATGATGAGCTGCTCATCGGCAAGAGCTGGGGGGAGTTGTTTCCTCACATAGGGGAAGACTCCGATTTCAAAAAGGTTATTTTTGATGTTATTGCCGAGGAGAGATTAAACGCCCATCACGAGGTCAGCTATTTTTCCCCTGAGCGCCAACGTCGCCAGCTTTCTGTCACCACCTCTTTTCTGCGTGAACAGAAGGCCGTTACCGGCATCATCGTCCAGCTTGACGACATCACGGAGCTTTCAGAGTTAAGGCGCCGTGAAAGGCTAATTAACGAAGAGAGGCAGCGCCTGTCCCTTGAGATGGTCAACAGCATGAAGAAACTCTCCCTCTCCGTTGCCCATGTTATCCTCAATCCCGTTGCCAGCATTGGCGGCTTCGTCAATCTGATGATGAGGCGAATTGACAAGGAAAATCCAATCAGACAATACCTTGAGACCATAGCCGAGTGCGCCGGGAGGCTTGAGAATGTCTCCAAGTCCTTTAAAGAGTACACAGACATACAGGCCGTGAACTTCGAAACCATCCACCTCTCGTCCCTCATTGAAGGCCTTCGGCCTAAGATTGAATCAACCGCCGATAGACTGCAAAAGAAGATTCGATGTAATATAGATGTTGAAGACCACATTACGGCTCACATTGACACTGCCCTTTTTACTATGGCGTTGGATGAAATCCTTATGAATTCTATAGAAAGCATTGAAGAGGGCCCCGGCGAAGTTGACATAATCGTATACAAAGCGGCTTGCGGCGTTATTGTTGAAATTAAAGACACCGGTTTTGGAATTGACAACAGACACATCCCCTATGCGTTTGATCCGTTTTTCACCACGAAGACCAGTAACAACGGCATGGGTCTGTTTAAGGTCAAAAAAATCATCACCGAGCACCTCGGCTCAATAACAATCGGACGCAGGGAGGTGGTCGGAACAAAGGTAATAATCCACCTGCCGTCAGACACTCTCACCCTTTAGTTATTCTCATCAGGATACACCCGGCCATTGACCCGTCCCAGCGATATTAATATCTCGTACGAGATAGTCCCGGCCCATGCCGCCAGTTCAGACGCCGTGATTTCCTTTCCACCCTGGCGCCCGACAAGGACGACCTCCGCGTTTTCCTCTACGCCGTGGCAGTCGGTCAAATCCACCATTGCCACATCCATACAAATCCGCCCTATGATTGGCGCGAACTGGCCGTTTATCAGTACGTGTGCCTTATTTGAAAGCGAGCGCGGGTAGCCGTCGGCATATCCAGCGCCGACAACACCGATGACGCTCTGCCGCGTGGTTACAAATGTCCTGCCATAGCTGATAGACCTTCCGGGTGGTACTCTTCTGATATGTAAAAGCCGCGCCTTAACCGCCATCACGGGCATGAAGGCCGCTGTCTCAGGTGGCGGCAACTCAAATTCGAATGCACTGCTGCCGTATAGTATTAACCCCGGTCTGACGGCGTCGAGGTGGCTGCCAGGGAATGACATCACCGCGGCGCTGTTGGCCATGTGCCATATCGCATCAGTAAAAACCCCCGACAACTCTGCCCGTACATGCAAGGCCCTCTCTAACTGCAGCTCGGCAAAACTCCTGTCCTTCAAATCAGCCTCAGAAAAATGGCTCATAAAACCTGTTACCCGCACTCCTTTAAGCCTGTTTATGGCCTTAATCTCTTCAATGTCCCTGTCGTAGAGAAATCCCACCCTGCCCATGCCGGTGTCTATATCAATGTGAATATCAATTTGCCGGTTTTGCTTTAACGCCTCCTTCGAAAGGCAATCGGCCATGTCCGCGCCATACACGATAGGGGTTAAGTCATATTTAACAATATCCGCGGCATTGAGATTATCGAAATAAACGAGAATAGGGGTTGTAGTGATTCCGCCGCAACGCAACTCAATGGCCTCAGGGGCATACGCAACGCCGAGGCAATACACACCCAGCCTCTGAAGCATCGAGGCAATCTCCACGGCACCGTGGCCGTAGGCATCGGCCTTCACTGTGGCAATGACCCGTCTGTTGCCTGTGAGGAGCCTGACCAATTCATAGTTGCGCTTAATGGCGGCAAGGCTTATCTCAACGGCAGGACCTCTTTTCATAGCGAACTATTTTGCTGCCTTCTCTTCCTTTGCCGCGCCCGGTGCCGCTTCCGGTGCTTTAGGTGCTACGTCAATTTCATCATGGTCGCTCATACCTTTTTTCAGATTTTTTATAAAAGCGCCCATCCCTTTACCCAATTCAGGGAGCCTCTGCCCACCAAATAACACCAGAACCACCACAAGGATTACCAATAAATGAGGTATAGTTAAAAAATTCATACACCACCTCCTCGCAAAACCACAGGGGGTCTCACATTTTTTGCCTCATTGCCTTTCATAATTTAATCATAACCTATTTTAACGCCGATTATCAATGTTTAGTAAATCCTCCGGTGTATTTATATTTATAAAACTGCGGCCATCCTCGTCAACGCGGTGCAATTGTTCCCCTTCGACATACTTTGTATTAATGGTTTTCAGAATCGCGGCAAGGGATTTCACGCCGTCGCCGATATATTTCCGCAGCATTGGGATTATCCTCTTATGGTAAACCGCGATAAGAGGCTCCAGAGTTCCCATGTGACATGGGACGACGGCGTCATAGTCGGAAGAATAAGAGGCGAGCAGGGCTATCAACTCAGAGTTAACAAAAGGCATATCACATGCTATAAAAAAAGCCCTGTCGTTTCTGATATTTAACAGGCAGGAGAGAATGCCGGTTGCCGGCCCCCGTTGCGTTGACACATCGCCAATTAAGACTTCGCACTTAGGGAAATACATGTCCGGCTGATTTGTGCTGATGATAATCTCGTCAAAGAGCGCCGCCATCAGACGCAGAGACCTGTCAATTATCGCCTCACCGCCGAGTTCAATAAACGCCTTCGGCGAGGGAAAGCGTGTGTTTTCCCCACCGGCAAGGACAACCCCTGAAATGCCTTCCAAACGGCTCATATACATATTGTATCAATACGCGTGAGGATTAGAAAACCCTTTCTTTACCCGAATGCGGCATGTATGGTATAATTAATCATGTCGGCAAAAAAGCGCGAGGAGGAATATCATATGAGGTATGCAATGAAAACAGGTAAGAAAGCGGCGTTAGTTGTTGCGGCATTGGTTTTGGCGTTGACGTATTTTGTTTCATCTTCATATGGGGCGGACACAACGGCAAGCGGGCAGCCCACGGTTAAGTCAGGCACCGAACAAAAGCCATCGGCTGATACTACAAACAAGCCCGCACAAAATAAGCCAAAAGCAAACAACGCCCAAACTTCCACTACCACCACAGTTCCAAACTACAACCTGAACACGCTGCCTTACCCGGGTTCAGGCAAGTAAACGTGGGGAGGTCGCATACGAGGGGGGATTGAATGGAACATGTACGGTTTGAAATTTATAGGTGAAATAAAAAAAGAAACAGAAAATAGTGATGACCTGGTGACCATTAAAGAAGCCAGTGAGTGGGCAACTGAACATTTAGCCAAGACCGTAACGACCTCAAATATTTCTTATCTCATCCAATACGGGTTGATAAAGAAACTTCAAGGCAATGGCTCAACCCGGATTTCCAAACAGGAGTTGAAATGCTACTACAAATCATATAACGGCAATAGAGAGCATTCATGGAAAAATCAACTTGGTGAAGATTTAAACTGGGCCTTATCCTTTGATAAATACAAGGAAGCCGAGACTACAAAACATGTACATCGTCTGCATCCTTATAAAGGTAAATTTATACCCCAACTCGTAGAATATTTTCTCGACAGCCACACAGACCGCTTCAAAAAAGAAGTCTGTTTCAAACAGGGCGACATCGTTTTAGACCCCTTTTCAGGCAGTGGAACAACTATGGTGCAGTCCAGCGAATTGGGGATGCACGCTATAGGAATTGATGTTTCTGCTTTCAACGCCTTAATCGGCAATGTCAAAGTAACCTCTTACAATATGTCTGAGGTTCAAGCAGAAATCAGCAGGATTACAAAAGCGCTCAAAGGATTTCTTGCCAACTCGCGCACGATTGAGTTTGAAGAGAAACTCCTGCGATCACTTTATAAATTTAACAATGAATATTTCCCCGTTCCAGATTATAAATATAGGCTAAAGCGTGGAGAAATCGATGAAGACAGGTATGGTTCTGAAAAAGAACAGAAGTTCTTGCCAATGTTCAATAACCTCGTAGAGCTATATGGTATAAAGCTAAGACAAGACGAGACGGATACATTCCTTGATAAGTGGTATTCACAGCATATAAGGGACGAAATCAATTTCGTGTTGGACGAAATCTGTAAAATAACAAACGATGATACAAAAAATATCATAAGCGTTATATTGAGCAGAACTATCCGTTCCTGCAGGGCAACGACTCACGCAGACCTTGCGACTTTATATGAACCTATTACGTCAACATATTATTGTGCCAAACACGGGAAGATGTGCAAGCCGATCTTCTCAATACTCAAATGGTGGGAAACTTATACGAAAGACACAGTCAAACGCTTAATGCAGGTTAGCTGCCTGAGGACTCATACTTTTCAGTTCTGTTTAACGGGAGACAGCCGGACGATAGACATTTTGGGGGAGCTTAGGAAAAGAAACTCTGCCTTTGCTGATTTAGCAGACAAGCAAAAAATCAAAGGGATTTTTTCCAGCCCACCATATATTGGGCTAATCAATTACCATGAACAACATGCTTACGCTTATGATTTGTTTGGATTTGAAAGAAAAGATATTTTGGAGATCGGCCCGCTTTATAAGGGCCAAAGCAGGGAAGCAAAAGAGAGTTATATTCATGGGATCACAGATGTTCTCAATAATTGCAAGAAGTTTTTGGCGGAAGATTACGATATTTTCCTTGTCGCAAATGATAAATACAACATATATCCTGCTATTGCCAAAGAATCTGGACTGCAAATCGTTAATCAATATAAACGCCCTGTATTAAACCGTACGGAGAAAGACAAAGGTGCATATTCCGAAACCATTTTCCATTTAAAGAGAAACCCGTGACTCTATCACAAGAACAAATTACTAATGTTGAACATGTATTGCGTAATGCCTTAAGGCGTAAGTTCCAAAAATACAACCCAGAACCAGCGTATATGCCATTTCATACAAGGCTACTTGGTAAAGACAGGCTGGCTTTATATTCTTTCATACATTCTTTAAACACAAATTTTGGCACAAGTATTTTTGAACCAGTTGCATTGGCATTATCTTCGTCAAATTACGTAACCGCAGAATCACAACAGACTGTGGGAATACAAATTTCAACAGACGCGCAAAGAGTTATTCAAAACATCATTGATAGGTTAGCAACAGCTAAAACATCTGATATATATCCAAACAAACCTGATGAAACTGATGCAATAAGATCGGTTTGTACTCAGGGCGAGATGAGACCAGTCAGGCTGACAAAAGCCGACATTAAGCTTGTTGCTCATGACGGAACGATCTTTTTCATTGATCTCAAGACAGCAAAACCCAATGCCGGTGAATTTAAGGGATTCAAGAGAACACTGTTAGAATGGGTTGCCGCAACACTTGCAACGAACCCAACGGCAAACGTTCAAACCCTTATTGCAATACCTTATAATCCTTATGAGCCAGCTGACTATAATCGCTGGACAATGCGTGGAATGTTAGACATAGATAATGAGTTAAAAGTTGCAAATGAATTTTGGGATTTTCTTGGAGGTAATGGCTCATATCAGGACTTACTCTGTATCTTTGAAAGAATAGGGATTGAATTACGTGATGAAATTGACGGCTATTTTGCTAAGCATAATTATAATGCCAGGGTAAACGTGTTCGAAAATAAATCAGAAACTGCCGATGCGTCGTGAATTCATGGGGTCACAATACTTAATTCCGGTGGAATTCCTACCGGGGCACCACCCCAAGCGCGATAGATGCGTTAACGCCTCCGAAACCGAAGCTGTTTGTGATACCCGCACGAATTGAATTGATTTTCAGTATCTTTCTGATGACATTCAGGCCGCAGGCGGGGTCAACTGCCTGTATGTTTATTGTCGGGGGAATTAGTCCCGTGTATATTGACATTGCCGTTACCGCCGTCTCAAATGCCGCCGAGGCAGAGAGCATATGCCCCGTCATTGATTTATTCGCCGTCACCGGCAGCCCCGCGGCACTGTCCTTAAACGCCTTATGTATGGCCTCAGACTCAACAAAGTCACCAAGAGGGGTTGAGGTCGCATGGGCGTTGACGAATGCCACCGCATCAGGGCCGATTGCCGCCTCACCGAGGGCGTTACGCATAGCGGCGGCCTGCATAGCGCTGTCCGGCCTCACCATGTCATGGCCGTCTGAGGTGTTGCCATAGCCTAAGACCTCCGCATATATGCGCGCCCCGCGCAAATGCGCCGTCCTGTAATCCTCCATCACCACCACACATGCCCCTTCGGCAAGGACAAAACCGTCACGCCCCGTGCAAAACGGCCTCGACGCTGATAAAGACGCACTCTTTGACAACGCCCCGCTTGCCCCGTACCCGGCTATGCAGAGCGCACAAAGCGGCGCCTCTGCACCTCCGGCAACCGCCCCCTCTGCGTAACCGTGTTTTATCAGCCTAAATGCCTCTCCAACCGCGTTTGCCCCTGAGGTGCAGGCGTTTGATATGCCAAGTGTATGGCCGCGAAGCCTGAATTTTTGCGATATATAGGACGCCGCCATCGAGGCCGTAGTTGCCGGCATCAGATACGCCCCCCCCCTTAGCCGCCCCTTTTCGTGCGCCGCGCGCCGAACCGCCGCGTCGTTTATCATTGTTATCCCACCCCTGCTTGTCCCTATTATTGAGGCAAATCCAGATGGTGGCGCACCGGAGGCGTTGTCAAGCGCCATCGCCGCCGCCGCAACCGCGTAGTGGACAAACGCGTCAAGGCGATTTATCTCACGTGTGCCCAGAAATTGCCCCGCGTCAAATCCATCTAACTGGCCGCCCTGCGTAACGCCGCCGTAGCACAGGTGGTCTGGCAGCGGCCTTATCCCGCTTCTGCCCTCAATGAGGCCGCCCCATGAATCACTAAAACTATTTCCAAGCGGTGTCACCGCCCCTATGCCGGTGATAACCACACGGTTCATAGACATCTCGGCTCCTGCGCGTCCAGTTTGCCGACAACAGCGTACGCCACCGCGGGACACCCACCCCGGCATCGGTTAAACAGCCCGCAACGCTTCCTTAAGCACTTGTTACTATGAAAAACCCTGAAATAATCCAACACGGGATTAGACCATATCACCTCAAAATCATCTGTAAATATATTGCCAAGCCTGAACTGCCGGTGTCTGAAAAACAGGTTGCATGGATACACATCGCCATTTGGAAGCACGGCCGCCTTCGTAGTCCCCGCCGGACATCTCACGCCCTCAAGCTCAGGATATACCTCCATATCCGGCAAAAAACCCGCGCAATACACCCCGTCAACTCCATTTCTTTCCCGCTTCAACTCATTCAATATCTCATAATACTCAAAAAACGGCATAGTCTCACGCAGGTCGTCCTTAGATATGGCGTCTCTGAAGATTAAATAATAGTTTATCCCTGACAGTCCCACATACTTTGCCGCCGCCTCCGGTACAGGGAATGTTTTTTTTGCGGCAACGCTCTTTACGTAAGGTTTGCAGTCGGTTATGAAATCATTGAGCGCCTCGCTGTTGTTGCCATTGACGGAGACCCCGATTTTTATGTTTGCGCCTCCGGCGTGCGCCTCCGATATACGCCTCAGCGTCCTGATGTTTGAGCCGTTTGTGCTTATTACGGCAGAGAGATTGTTTTCATTTATTATGGAGGCAAATTCGGGCAGGGCTGGATGAAGGGTCGGCTCACCACCGAGTATGTCAATACTCTCTACGCCGATTCCTTTAAGTATGTGTATAAGCGACAAAAAATCGTGGGGGCTTATGTCGCTGGCCTCGCCTAGCCCCCGGTTAAAACAGAAATCACACCTGTAGTTGCATGAAAGGGTGGGGTAGAACTGTACGCCGCGCGGGTGTGCCCCTGCGGCCTCAGGCATCCTCAATGACATCGTCAATCCAGGCGAGGGCGGCGGCAACCGCCGGAAACCCCACAACGCTGGTGAGCAGGACAGCGGCGTGTCTCACCTGCTCTGGCGTGGCACCGTGTGACAGCGCCCTGCGCGTGTGGCTGTGGACAGAGCCTTCCGAACGTATCGCAACGGCGGCGGCAAGCTGCACAAGTTCCGCCGTCATCGCCTCAAGCGGTCCGGCACCTTTTGCCGCCTGGCCCAGTGCCTCCACAGCCTCAATTAGTTTGCCGTGCCTTTCCCTTATTTTAGAATAATGCGCCGGTAGTTTTTTCATTTTGCCTCCACGGTGCCGTGTTATTTAATGTTGAATTCCTTTTTAATAGCCGTGTCGTTGTAACCTATGATTACCGCACGGCCTCCATCAACCACTATCGTCGGAAATGACTCCCGCGGGTTATACTTTTTGACTTCTAAGAGGAGCTTGTCTCGTGATTCTATGTCCAAAGTGTCCAGCTCAACGAGGATGAATTCTATGTTATGTTTTGCAAGCAGCTCCTTTGTCTTTTTGCAAGATGGACAGGTGCTCAGGGAGAATAATACAATTTTCTTCTCACTCATGTGTGTAGTTTCCTCATAATTGTTTATAACACCAGCCGCTTAGCGGCCTCATAAACATCTCTTAGCGCGGTGGGATGAGCGCGTATCGCCCCCTGTGAATCAACCTTTGTAAAATAAACAGTCTCATGTTTGGGGACGCTTATGGTTCTAAAGAATGCCGTTGCAGTTGCCCCACCGCTTTTAAAACCGGCCTCTTTGTCCATGCCTCCAACCATCAGCAGCAGTCCCTTTCTACCCTCCTGCCCCTCCGGTATTGGACGGCGAAGGAGATATTTTTCACACCAGAACGCCTGACACCTGTCTATCAAACACTTTATCTGTGCCGTCAGGCCGAAGAAAAATATCGGCGAAGCCACAATAAACCTGTTAGATGTGGCTATAGCCCTATATACCGCCTCCATGTCGTCTTCTATAACGCACCTGCCGGTGGTGTCGCAACCGCCGCAATTGCTGCACGGGGCCACATCCATGTCGTGCGCGCGGAACAGCTCAACGGGGCAGCCCTGCTCTTTGACTGCCCTGATGGCCTCGTTTAACAATATCTCAGTGTTGCCGTTTACCCTCGGACTGCCGAGTATGGCGGTTACCTTCATGGCCTATCCCATTAAGACCATCGGTTCGCCACAGCAAACCAGCTCACCACCGCCAACTTTCGTCACTACGACCTCGTTTCCACATATATCGCACTTGTACTTTTCGCCTTCTTTCGCAACTGCCATGTCAACACCTCCAGATTATTATACAGCTTTATATTTTTTATTTAAGGGCCTCGGCGACTTTGCCAACAAGACTGGCACCCGGTGTGAGGGTCTTGTCTCCTTCAGCCTTCCACTTTGCCGGACACGCCTCAGCTCCATGCTTTGACAGGTACACGTTTCCCTTTAGTTTTCTCAAAAGCTCATCCATGTTTCTTCCGAGATTGTAGAAATTTATCTCGGCATTTAAGAGCACCCCATCAGGGCTGATAATAAACGAACCCCGCAGGTCAAGCCCCGTGAAGTCGTCGTAAACGCCAAAGAGACTCGACAGCGAGGTATTGCGGTCAGCGCCCATCGGATATTTGACATTCTCAAGGGACTTCTCATCCTTGTGCCATGCCAGATGTGTAAACTTCGTATCCGTACTCACAGTAATGACCTCTGCCCCACTCTTTTTAAACTCGTCATACAAACCGGCAAGGGCCGCAAACTCAGTCGCGCAGACAAACGTAAAATCCGCGGGATAAAATACGAGGACTGTCCACTTGCCCTCTTTTTTCAACGCCTCAAGCGATATTTCTCCAAAATCCTTCTTTACAGGGTCGTATATGTCTATTTTAAAATTCGGTACCTGCTGCCCCACCTTTAACCCGCAGCACACGTCATCATATCCCAAGTCATCACACATATATTTTCCTCCTGCGTATTTAAATTAAATGTACGGCCTCAATGGCCTTACTCACTTATGTTAATTTGCTTAACAGCCTCCCACTGGCCGTGGAGGTTGCATCTCTCGACAACCCTTATTGAAGAGGCGCGGTGTTTGCCGCTTTTTACAACTGTTACGGTTACTTCGGCGGTGGTAAACACCGGCGTCAGGTCAACCCTTGCCAGGAAACTCTCCCCCGAAAAGACCTCAATCCACTGAATGCTGTGGCCTTCCTGCATGACGTGAGGTATCTCGCCTACCTTGATTGCCACCTCAAACGGCTCCCCTGCCTTCACTGTATCGGGGCAGTCAATAACAGGGATATGCTTTTTTTCCGTCTCTGTTAGATTGCCGGGGTCTGCCGGTTTGTTCATACCACAAAATAAACTCTTTTCTGACATCGTAATGACCTCCTTGTTGATTAAAAAACAACCCTATGCAGGCTCAAATGCTTCTTTTGGGGCGTTACATACCGGACACGTGTAATCGTCGTGCAGCTCGTTAAACGGTGTTCCTTCCTTTGTTTCATCGTAAATCCATCCACATACGGTGCATCTGTACATATTTTTAACCCTCCTTCTTCACATCGTCTTTGATGCGCTGTTAAATTTTTTCTGATACTCCTTCACCTGCCGCGCAAAGTTGCGGCCAAATTCATAGCAGCGATTCTCGTCTTCGGCCTTCAGCCTGTATTGTACCTGAACGCCGGGTTCAATTACCGGCATTTTCATTTGTTTAAACATCTCATATAGCCAGTTCACCGCCCCTCCACCCCAGCCGTAGCTGCCAAAGGCGGCCATCAGCCGCTCCTTTGGCCGCAGCCCCTTCAGGTGTACCATAAACTCAGCTATCGAGGGAAACACCTCATTGTTTAATGTTGGAGAGCCTATCAGACAGCCCCTTGATTTCCAGAACTCCTTTATCGCGACACTCATAGGGGTAGAGCGCAGCTTTATCACCTTGCAGTCAACCTCCTCATCCCGTATGCCCCTCAACATGGGAAGGGCCATCTGCTCGGTGCTGCTCCACATTGTGTCGTATATTATGACTATCCTCTCTTTGGCCTTATTGTTTGCCATGTCGAGGTACATTTCCATCGCACGCTCATGGTGTTTCCTCCATATAACACCGTGGTCGGGGGCTATCATATCTATTTCAATGCCCATTTTTTGAATTTCATTTATTTTTGCCTTTATCAGCGTACCAAAGGGCATCAGGATATTGGCATAGTAGTCCAGTGTGGCGTCTTGCAGCTCAGCCCATGAGGCGCTGTCTATGAATTCGTCGTCAAAGCGTGCCGCTGTGGCAATATGCTGGCCAAAGGCGTCCTGCGACAGGAGGAGTTTGGCCCCATCCACATATGTCATCATAGAATCCGGCCAGTGTATCATCGGGGTCTCTATGAATTTCAGCTTGTATTTTCCGGTTTTTATCTCGTCGCCGGTCTTGACAACCTTAATGTTCCACTTTGAAATGTCAAAGAATCTACCCATCCCGGCCTTGCCCCTTTGCGTGGCGTATATGGTAACATCCCGTGGAACGATCTCCATAACCCTCTCAAGGGCGCCCATGTGGTCATTTTCTATGTGATTTACCACTATGTTTTTTATCAGGGACGGGTCAACGATGCTCTTTAGGTTGGCTATGCCGACTTCAAGGAAATCGTGCTTTACGGTGTCAACCAGCGTTACCTCCTCATCCATGATCAAATAATTATTGTACGTGGTCCCGCTCGGCGTTACATAACCGTGGAAATCCCTCACAGCCCAATCAACAACGCCTACCCAGTAGATATCCGGCTTGATTTCTATGACATTCATCCTCTTACCACCTTGAGTTTAGTTTAATGTCCTGACGCGCCCCCGCCCTTGTCAGCGTGTGTTACGCATGTGTCGCAGTCCTTGCAGCGTACCTCATCCTCGTCGCTCCACATCTCAAGGACAGCGCCGCACGACGGGCACTCCAGCGTGTTGGGGACTGCCGCTGAATTTACAGCGCAGAGTGGCTTTTCCTTAAACTGTGACCCGCTCATGCGCCTTCCTCCATCCCTGTCCCTTCAACCGCTCCATGCGCGTATTTGCCCATGCCTTGATTTCCTGCAAATACTGCTTTGGATTGACCTTGGCAATTGATACGATTTCCTCTTTCTCTCGAAGGCTGTCCATATGGTCGTTCGGATAGATGCCGCGCCACGAGCAGTAATCCTCGTCAAATATTACCTCCGGCGATAGTTTTCTCAAATGCTCGGCGGGCAAGTTCTTCGCCATCAGGCGCGCGATGTCCATTTCATATTCTAAAATCCAGCCGTTGTCGGCAATCATCGTCTCAGGATTGAACGCAACGCCCTTACTGCACACAGGGCAGTAGAGCGCCATCAACGTCTCAGGCGGCAATATCTCATTTCTGAAATTGATACTGACTTCCTGCGCCCCGCAACTGCACTTAAACGTATGATCCATACACATAGTCAAGACCCTCCTTCGATAACTTCATAAATGATTTCTCAATCACTCATCTTTTTTCATAGTACCCTTCTCGCCACACTTGGGACACTTCTGAGGTTTGCACCTGCCTTCTTTTACTGTGCCGCATTTCTCACACTTAAAAACTGCCATAGCCCAACACCTCCTTTAGTCCCCCATGTTTTCTACACATTCAGAACGCATGACAACTTGCCGTATAATCAGGTTTCAGTAATCCCGAAAGTTACCCGCTGTGGTTTATTTTAGCAGCAAACAAAGCCCAGCGTCAAGGGGGCAACTCAGTAAAAAATGCCCACCCGTCGCTGCGTGCTTTGTTCTGAGCCGACAATGTCATACAGACCAATTTGCTATCCCCAATTACTATAACAGCTTACATTAGCTACCCACTCACCTTTTGGCCAAATTCATATACAAAAACTCATTACCGTTCATATGTAATAATGAGCCGAAAGAGATCAATGTACCCGCACACACTCGCAAACGAGGGGGGGGGGCCGCTACCGGGCTTTCACGAATTGAGGAGATACATGACATAAAAGTCGTCTCAATAATTAAATTTGACAAAAAAAGGTTTTATTACCTATTTTCCAAGAGATTTTTCCTTTACCCGCATCTTAGCGTCAGCCCCGCCAATCAAACGGTTCGTTGACGAAGTAAACCGCCGTAGGTTTTTTCTCTTGTATCACGCATTCTTAAATTGCGTATTCATAAACTGCACGATTTCCTTGCGGCTTCCCAAAAAAACAGGAGTTCTTGAGTGTATCTCTTCGGGTTTGGCCTGAAGTATATCACCTTTGCCTTCGGTTGCCATGCCTCCGGCCTGCTCAACTATCATTGACATAGGCAGCACCTCGTAGAGCATCCGCAGTTTCCCTTTTTTACTCTTTGTGTCAGCGGGATAGGCAAAAATGCCTCCCTTTAAGAGCGTCCTGTGGACATCGGCAACCATTGTGCCGCTGAATCGCGCGGTGTAGCCCTCGTCTTTCAGCGCGTCGAAATAATCTCTTATCCTCTTGTCCCATCCCTTGGAGTTTGATTCGTTTACCGAATATATCTTCCCACTTTCAGGTATCCTCATATCATTGTGAGACAATAAAAATAGTCCGACCGAAGGGTCAAGCGTGAACGCGTTTAATCCCGTCCCTGTCGTATAGACAAATACCGACGACGAACCATAGACAACATATCCGGCTGCTATCTGCTTGTCCCCTCCCTGAAGGAAATCTTCCTGAGTGCCGGTATTTTTTCTGTATATGGAGAATATTGTTCCAATGCTGACGTTTACTTCGATATTGCTTGAGCCGTCAAGCGGGTCAAAGGCCACAACGTACCTGCCTTCGTGTCCTTTTTCGGGATAGATCACATCGTCGAGTTCCTCGGACGCTATGGCGTAAAATTGCCCGCTGTCGGACAATATCCTGACAAGGACATTGTTGGCGAATTCGTCCAGCTTTTGTACCTCCTCGCCCTGGACGTTTGTCTTCATCGCCTTGCCAAATATCTCTGCAAGCCCCGCCATTCTCACATGCGAGGATATAATCTTTGTGGCGGTCTCAATGGCCATCAGGGCTATGGACAAAGAGCCGGTGGCACTTGGATATTTTCTCTCTTCCTCTAAAATATACCTGTTTAGATCCATTCCTATGTTTGGCATTATAATTACCTCCTTGTGATATGGGCTACTCTATACTAACATAATTGTGTGATAGCTGCGTATCGGCTCATGTACTTTTTTTTCGATAACATGATAGAATCGTAGTATGCTGTATGGCGAGAAGACAGTGTCAGATGCGGTTGTTGAACTATGGGACAATCCCCACCCTGACAGGGACTATGAAATAAAGATTGATTTGCCGGAGTTCACATGCCTCTGTCCACGCTCCGGCTACCCGGACTTTGCCGTTATCAGAATAACCTATGTGCCGGACAGGCTCATAGTCGAGTTGAAATCCCTGAAACTCTATTTAAACTCGTTTAGGAGTCAATACATATCCCACGAAGACGTGGCAAACGTGATATATAACGAGCTGAACGAAAAACTTGCGCCCCGCTATTTAGAGGTCATCGGAGATTTTAATCCAAGAGGCAACGTAAAGACCGTCGTCAGGGTAACGTCTGACCGTAAACCCTGAATTCTATGCGTTAGAATCTGCCAGCGGGTGGCATTTTTCGTAAACGTCCATCAGGTGTTGAATATCAAGGTGGGTATATTTTTGAGTGGTTGACAGCGACGCGTGGCCGAGGAGTTCCTGAATAACACGCAGGTCGGCACCCGATTGCAGCAGATGTGTGGCAAACGTGTGGCGCAGCGTATGAGGGCCAACCGCGCCCTCTATGCCCGTCAGCCGGGCGAACTTCACTACAACTCTGCGTATGTGTCTGTCTGTGAGGCGTTGCCCCGATGTGTTAATAAACAATGCCTCTGGTTCTTTGGGGGGGGCAGATTTCTTCGTGGAGCGCTTTGTCTCTTCCTTTATCAGCAGCCGCTCAACGAGATATGTCTTTAACGCCCCCAACGCGTATGAGCCTATTGGGACAATCCTCTCCTTTTTCCCCTTGCCGCGAACCTTTACCATGCCCTGTTTTAGGCTTATTGATTGCACGTCCGCACCGGCAAGTTCGCTCACCCTAAGGCCACTTGAATAGAATAACTCCAGTATCGCCTTGTTGCGAGCCGCTGTAAAACCAATCCCCTCAGCCTTGTCCATCATCGTAAAGGCGTCGTCTTTGGTCAAAAAATTCGGCAGATGCTGCGGGACCTTCGGCGAAGGAACCAGCCGCGTGGGGTTTGTCTTAACTGCTCCGACGCTGTTAAGGTATTTAAAAAATGCCTTCAC
>JADFYL010000002.1 GCA_015233045.1 Nitrospirota bacterium
TCAGTTTCACAACCTGCTGCCGGAGTTTAACGCCCTTGAAAACACGATAATGCCTGGCCTTATTGCGGCAACAGAAACAGAAGAGCTGCGGAGACGTGGCGTTGCAATACTCTCTGAGCTTGGCCTGAAGGACCGGCTCATGCACAGGCCGGGGGAGCTGTCAGGCGGAGAGCAGCAGCGTGTGGCGGTTGCCCGAGCCCTCATCCTTGATCCTTTAGTGGTGCTTGCTGATGAGCCGACGGGAAATCTGGATACAAAAACCGGCGAGATGCTGATAGAACTCCTCCTTGACATAAACAAGAAAAAGGGTACGACATTTATTATAGTAACGCACAACGAGGCCTTCGCCCGAAAAACCGACGTCACTTATGTAATGGTCGATGGCTCTCTGAGGGCCTGACGGCTCTCACGGTGAAGCGGGCGGGTTAACGTGATAAGCATATTTAACAAGGTGAAGTTTGTGTCGCTCAATACCAAGCTGATGGTGTTTGGCCTGTTTTGTCTGATAATGCTTGGCGTGAGTTTTTTGTACGACTTCAGAAGTACGGTAGAGATAAACGACATATCTTTATGGTTGCAGAAGGCCGGTGAGTTGAGATGGCGGTTGCCTTCGAATACCTTTGTTATACCCGGCACTCCCAATGCCGTAACTGGTCGTATAAGTAAGGACAACTCTGCGGCGGGGCTTCGCCCGTTGAGAGATTTAAAGGCGCGGCAGATGTCAGAGGAGCTGTTTAATAGATGGAATGCCCTGAAATCCGCGCCACCGGACGAAAAGGCGGTCAGGGAATTTGACGGGGCGCTGGATGCCTTTACCTCTTACATGGCAGCGGATTACAGGCAAAAACTTGCGGCCTTGTATCGCTTTAAACTCTATATGGCGGTATTTTTTTACCTGATGGTCATATTGGCCATAGTACAGGCAAGGGCGATGGTCACACGCCCGCTGTTGAAGATAATTGAAGCGGTAAGAAAGGTCGCCCGCGGGGATTTTCACACAAGGATAAACCTGAGGTGCAAGGACGAAATAGGCGAACTGTGCAGGTATTTCAACGTAATGACAGACGCGCTTGACAGCTCATTTAACGATATGGAGGTGCTTGCCTCGTTCCCGGAGAAAAACCCCTCGCCCATAACGGGACTTCAAATACACGAAGGGCGGCTCCTGATAACGTACATTAATCCAGCGGCACAGGCCCTGATTAACGCGGACAATTTAGACAGGGCAGACCTGATACCTCCACAGTTGAACGAGATCATTGAGACCCTCTTGTCAGAGGATAAGGACTCCACATTATGTGAAATCGCCATAAAAGATAAGATATTTATTCAATACGTCCATGTATTGAAAGACCGTAAGACGATAAGGATATTCTCATACGACATAACGCGGCGCAAACAGATGGAAGACAGACTAAAAGAATACGCGGACAACCTTGAGCAAAAAATCAAAGAGAGGACAAAGGAACTGGAAGACGCTAAGCTCATGGCCGAAGAGGCAAGCAGGACAAAGTCCGGCTTCCTCGCAAATATGAGCCATGAGCTGCGCACGCCGCTTAACTCGGTCATAGGTTTTTCACAAGTCCTTGTGGATCAACTCTACGGAGAGCTCAACGCACAGCAGGAGCAGTACGTAAACAATATACTAAACAGCGGAAACCACCTGCTTGCCCTGATAAACGATGTGCTGGATTTATCAAGAATCGAGGCCGGTAAAATTGAGCTTGAGACGTCCATCTTTAGTGTCGGGCAGCTTATAAACACCTCAGTTGCCATGTTTAGAGAGCGTGCGATGGCAAAGCGCGTAAGGTTGTCTTCTGAGATACAAGCGGAGGCGGCTATAAATGTGGATGGCGACGAGCGTCGGCTGAAACAAGTGCTGTACAATTTACTAAGCAATGCGATAAAATTCACCCCAGAGGGTGGTACGGTAAAGACGACCGCGATGGTTGTCCAGCACAGCGCGGCCCCCGGTCAACGGTTTATCGAAATGGCCGTCGAAGACACAGGTATCGGTATCAGGGAGGAGGACATAGAGAGATTGTTTATGGAATTCACGCAGTTGGATTCGTCATATACGAAGAAATACGAGGGTGCGGGATTGGGCCTTGCGCTGTCGAAGAAATTGATAGAGCTGCACGGCGGCACAATCGGCGTAACAAGTGTTTTTGGCAAAGGAAGCAGGTTTTATTTTACAATACCAGTATGCGGGCAATGATATTAGGGCAAAGGTTATGAGGGCAAAGATACTGATAGTCGAGGAAAACGAAAACAACAGGCTGCTGATGAGGGCAGTCCTGAGCTACCACGGGTATGACATTATCGAGGCGGCAAACGGTGAAGAGGCAGTGCGCGCGGCCAGGGAGGCCCTGCCAGCGCTGATATTTATGGGCATACAACTACCCGTAATGGACGGCCTGGCGGCCGTGAAAGCGCTGAAGCGTGACCCCGCCACGCAGGGTATCAAGACCGTTGCTGTAACGGCGTATGCCATGAAAGGAGACAGGGAAAACATCCTTGAGGCCGGATTTGACGGTTATATATCCAAACCCATAGATACGAGGCGGCTTCCGGCAATCGTAGAGGATTATATATCACAGCCATGAAAGACAAGAGAAAGAAAATCCTCTGTGTTGACGATGAGCCAGTTAACCTCCAGCTCCTTGAGGCATTCCTAAGGCCACAGGGTTATGAGATGCTCATGGCCACAGGCGGCGTGGAGGCACTGGATGTGATATGCGCCACCTGCGTGGACATCGTCCTGCTGGACGTGATGATGCCCGATATGGACGGTTTCGAGGTATGCAGGACAATCAAAGGGAATGAAAGGCTGCGGCATATACCTGTAATAATGATGACAGCACTGACGGACAAGAAGGAGCGCATAAAGGGAATAGAGGCCGGGGCGGAGGAGTTCCTAAGCAAACCGTTTAATTTTGCCGAGGTGCTGGCGCGAGTCAGGATGCTTATCTCGATGAAGGAACTCAATGACCGGCTGAGTTTTGCCTACAACGACATGGTAACCCTGACGACCTACGGAGAGTCGCTGATGCATAGGTTTGACCCTGCCAGTTTCGATTTCCACACATCAATAGACGAGATAATGAAGCAGACGTTAAGAAAAAAGACGAAAGAAGACGCCAGGCCAGAGGCATTCATCGTAGGAATATGCAACGACAAGGACAAGGACTGGCAGTGGCGCGTATATAAATATAACGACGGGGCAACAGGCGGAATAATTGAGTCGCAGTTACTGCCGGGCGGCTATGAAAGCCTGCTTGCCATACCTGGCCGGGGCAGCTCTGCCACATCGGTGCTGAACGCTGGCGACATGGACAGCCCTGAGTTTGCCGAGTTCTTAAATGAGATACGCCACACCGTGCTACAGATAGACAACGTCGTCTCCTACGTCAGCGCCTCGCTGTGTATATTTGCGATAAACTATGGCTACACGGTGTCTTCATACGACGCCTCGGTGCTGAATAATTTTGTGGTACAGAGCCTGTTTCTAAAGAATCTCTCGTCGCAGGTGCATGAGACAGAAGACGCCTTTGAGTACATGGTTTACAGCCTTGCGAGGGCGGCAGAGAGTAACGACGAGGACACGGGAAATCACATCCTGCGCGTTGGGCGTTATTCAGCAACGATAGCGGAGTATCTGGGCATGGACGCAAGGTTCATCCAGACCATTATCCTGCAGGCAACGCTTCACGACGTGGGGAAGATTCACATACCGGCGGAAATCCTGAAAAAACCCGGGCAGTTAACGACCGCACAATGGAGGGAGATGAAGCAGCATTCCTCATACGGCGCCAAGATAATAGGCAGCCACTACAGGCTGTCAATGGCGGCAAGCATAGCCCGGACGCACCATGAGAAATGGGACGGCAGCGGCTACCCCAATGGCCTGAAAGGGGAGGATATCCCGCTGGAGGGACGTATCGTGTCCCTTGCGGACATATTCGACGCCCTGATAAACCCGCGCGTCTATAAACCCGCCTTCGATGCGAAGACCACATATAAAATCCTGACAGAAGGAGATGGCCGCGTAATGCCCCACCACTTCGACCCGCAAGTCCTTGAGGCGTTCAAAAACACAGTTTCGAAATTTTTGGAGATATTTGAGGAGCTGAAAAATAACTGAGACCCTATGGAGAAGATACCCATGCAGAGAATAATTATAAAGAATTTCGGGCCAGTAGAAGAGGTTGATTTAAATATCAACGACATAATGCTCTTCATCGGCCCACAAGCAAGCGGCAAAAGCACTATCAGTAAGGCGGTGTATTTCTTTAAATCGTTAAAAGAGGATTTAATTAGATATGTTTTGGGACCAATCAGAAAAAAGAACTTTGAAGAGTCAATAGATAATTTTGATAGAGCAGCAGATGCAAAATTCGTGGCTATTTTTGGTCCGATACAACATCTATCCAATACATATCTCAAGTATGAATATAAAGAAGGTGTGGATATAGAAATAACTATTGAAGAAGGAAATTGCGTTTACCATTTCAGCGAGGCGTTTCGCCAGCTCCTTTCGGAAATTATTGACAGGGTAAAATCCTATTCGTCAAAATATCAAGCAAAAATTTCCAAATTTTTATCTTCAAGTAAGCGTTTTGAAGTAGGATTTGAACAAGCGGGTTTTGAAGGTGAAATTGAAAAGTTAGCTAATGAATTGTTTTCAGACGAGCGGGATATATTCTTTTTCCCTGCTGGAAGAAGTCTTCTTGCGATTTTTTCTGACCAAGGACAGAAAATTGATTTTAGAAAACTTGATTATACTATGGCTCAGTTTGCAGACAGGATAGATATTTCAAAGTTAATCTTCTCATTATTCCCGACTATTAGTGCGCAAAAACAATCGAAATTGACACAAGCAGCACAAGATATTATTTTGAAAATTCTAAAGGCAACGTATCGGTTTGAAGACGATGAAGATAGACTCTACTTTAGTAAAACGGGTCATACAAGACTAACTTACGCCTCATCCGGTCAACAAGAGGCAATATGGATATTATTGTTTATACGTGAAATAATACAGGAAGACAAGGATTTCTTCTCAGTGTTTGAAGAACCGGAGGCACACCTTTATCCTGAGACGCAAAAAGACATTATTGATTTGATTTGTCTGCTGTCCAATTTACGAAGCAATCAGATAATCATAACCACGCACAGCCCTTATATCTTGTCTTCGTTTAATAATTTGCTCTACGCATACAACGTAGATAAAAAAGGGGTGCCGGATGTCAACTCCATCGTCAGCAAACAATTATGGATTAATCCTGACAGATTAGATGCCTACTTTGTTGATAAGGGGCGGGTTAGGTCAATTATTGATGAAGAGTATAAGTTAATAAAAACGGAAGAGATTGACAACGCCTCCAGAGTTATTAACGAGGTGTATCGCAAACTATTCGATATTGATCCTGAGTGATGAGCTGCGACAATTTTAAAAACCATAAATGCTCTAAATGCGACAATCGCAGGATGATCGTCGTGGTAGACAAGAAAAGTAAAAGATGTAAATACAGACTTGATAACGCACCACAAAAAAAATTTTGCATCGTTGAAGTGGATGGCTGTTTTATTACCGATAATGATAAACAAAAGTGTGATTACTTAATAATTAATTGCGACAGTAATGTGGCATATTTTGTAGAACTTAAAGGAAAGGATATTTTTCATGCTATAGAGCAGATAACTCAATCCATAGAGCTATTGTCAGTTAAAATAACTGGCTGCAAAATCAACGCAAGAATAGTATTAACAAGGGTTGCTGACTCTGTGGCTTTTTTAGAAAACGACCCCAAAATGCAACGATTTGAAAAATTGTTAAGAGGATACAAGAATGGCAATCTCAAAAAAGGAACTATTCAGTTTGTGGAACCGGAGTAGAAAAAAAGTGTACAGGCGGCTTATGCGGACCATTCGACTGGCAATCCTCCTCGCGGCCTTTTGCCTTCTATTCACCACCCCCGCGGTTGCCGCCCCGGATTCTAAATTCAGCCTACCCGCGCAGCTTTTGGACTCCGACACCGCGGTCTCACCTGATGACAAGATAAAATTGACCCGCCGTATTAAAGACCTGCTCAGCGGTATTGACGCCGTCTCGGCGGCCGTATATCAGACCAAGCACCTTGCTATGCTGAAAAAGGCAATCGAATCAGAGGGCACGGTAATCATCAGAAAAACACCCCGCGCACTCAGATGGGAGGCCGTAAGGCCCGAAAGGACAGTAACCATCATCGGCGAAAAGACGATAACCATCTATAAACCAATCGAAAAGGAGGCCGATATATACGACATAGAGGCCAATATCGCGGCCAAACAGTCAATGGCGTTTTTCTCTTCCACCATGTGGGGTGATATTTCGGAGCTGGAGAAGAAATTCAGGACAGAGATTTATTTAAAAAATGGCCTCATTATCTACAGACTCATCCCGATTTCTGAGATGGTTTTGAGGTACCTCACATCAATAGTAATATATTTTAACGACTCCACGGGCATCCCCGCCGGGTTTGAGCTGACCACGCCAAAAGGAGACAAGTACATGACCTCGTTAAGGGATGTCAAAAAAAACCCGCCATTTGACATAGACACGTTCTCTCTGAAACTTCCAAAGGAAGTCTGGGTGCGAGACCACACAAAGCCGGATGAGAACAATAGATAATATGGGTATAGCGGGTAGTGTATTAAAAGCCGCCGTGATAGCCGCGCTTGCAGTATTTTGCATAATGTACTACGACAGGCTGAACCCGGCGGGGATAAGCGCCTTCGCGGCTGAATATGGCAGCACTGCGCCGGTGGTGTTTATAGCGGTTTGTGCGCTGCGCCCGCTGTTGTTTTTTATGCCGACGATGGGGCTTTCAATCGTGGCGGGGCTTTTGTTTGGGGCATTCAATGGCGCGTTATATGTGGCCTTAGCGGGTGTGTTATCGAGCATGACGGGGTATTGGTTTGCCAGATGGATTGGCAGGGATGCGATAGTGAGGCTGACGGGCGTGAGCGACGCACTTAGGAGGCTTGACCGTTGGGCGGCGGAAAATGCGCGGCGGGCGGTGTTGTCTATGAGGCTGTTTCAGCTTCCATGGGATATTGTGAGCTATTGGGCGGGCATTTCCGGCGTAGGGTTTCGGGATTTTTTTATCGCCAGCATGGTCCCGCTCCTTCCGGTGAGTTTTTTATATACCTACATGGGCAGTAAAATACTGACGCCGCTACACGGGGGGTTCATCGCGGCAGTTATGGCCATAGCAGGCCTGGGCGCCCTGCCCCATGTGATAAAAAAACTAAAAAATAGGAACAGGCCGAAATCCTGACGGCAATTTCAAATATTTATCGCTTTATTGTACAATACAGTGCGCATTGGAGAAAAACTAAAGATGAGAAACGATCAGCAAGGCGATGAGTTTTTGATAGCCGACTCAGCCCCCGTATTCATATGGACATCAGACGTCCACGGAGAGCGCTGCTATTTTAACAGGGTATGGCTGGACTACACGGGCAGGACACTTGAGGAGGAACGGGGGGGCAAATGGATGGAAGGCATACATCCGGATGACCGCGTGAGCTACTGCGAATCATTCAACGCCGCCCTTTCAGGGCGCACTCCCTTCAAGGCCGAGTACAGGCTCAGACGCGAGGACAATGTCTTTCGATGGGTACTGGACACCGGTACGCCACGCTACAACGGGGAAGGTGCGTTCATCGGCTATATTGGCTCGTGCGTGGGCATCAGCGAACGAAAACAGATGGAGGCCGAACTCATACGAAGCAACTCCATGCTGAAATCCCAGCAGGAGGCGTCAATAGATGGAATCCTGTTTCTTGATGAGCATCACAACATATCAAGTTTCAATTCCCTGTTCTGCGAGATGTGGGACATACATGTGGAACTGTTAGATAACAAAGACGGTCGGCCGCTCCTGGACTTCTTAAAGACACGGCTTGAAAATCCCGAGGACTTCATAACAGACGCCGATTGCGCGTCAGCCCCAGAACATAATACTAACAGTGCCGCCCTATGCGTCAGAGATGGCCGGATATTTTCCCAGCATTCGGCCTATGTAACGTCACAAGACGGCGGCAACTATGGAAGAATATGGTTCTTTCGGGATATTACGTGGCGCACTAAGATGGAAAACGAACTCAGACAAAAAACAAAATCCCTTGAAGAGCTTGCGGCACATCTTGAACAACGGGTTGAACAGGAGGTCGAACAACGGATAAAACAGGAAAAAATTCTCATACAGCAGGCAAAAATGGCCTCTATGGGCGAGATGATTGAGGCAATCACCCACCAGTGGCGACAGCCCCTGAATTCCCTGTGCCTGATTATTCAGGACCTCGCCGACACATTCGACAATGATGAGTGCGACAAATCATTCATGACGGATGCCGTCACAGACTCAATGCAGCAAATTGACTACATGACCAAGACAATAGACGATTTCCGAAATTATTTCAAACCAGCAAAGACAAAAGAGACATTCGACACGGTACAAGCCGTGAAAGAAGTGCTTTCGATAGCATGGGGACAGTTAAAAATACACTCCATTTCAACGCTAATAAACGGCTCTTCCTATGACCCAAACCAACCAGCCGATTTGGCGCAGATTTTTGTGTCAACGTACAAAAATGAATTCAAACAAGTAATCCTTAATATCGTCAATAACGCAAGAGACGCGTTAAAAACAGCCCCAAAGCCAAGAGAAATATCGTTTGGGATGTTAGCCGACAACGCCACACTGATAACAACCATCAGCGACACAGGCGGAGGAATACCTGAAAATATATTGAATAAAATATTCACGCCTTACTTTACGACTAAAGAACACGACAAGGGAACCGGCATCGGCCTCTACCTGTCAAAAATGATTGTGGAAAACAACCTTTCGGGAAAGATATACGCCTCCAACGCAAAGGCCGGGGCATGTTTCACGATAGAGCTTCCCATCGGCGATTAGAGAAATAGACAAAACGTGTGCGAGACTACGGGTGAAGGGGGGTTACCCCCCTTCGTCGTTAATCCTTTAATGGCCTACTCGTCGAAGAGGTCTTTTTTCACAGTACCGCCGCACAATTTTATTAAGTGCTTAAGTGCCTTAGCGGCCTGCGTTGCCTTAGTTTCGCTCTCACATTGAAAATAACCATAGTTTTGCATACTTTCGTTATGATATCTGTCCACCGCCCCATCAACGACATACTTAACGAGTGGGGACTCATCCGAAGTAGTGTAACTGATACTGTTGGCGATTAGACCAAATTTAATGCCGTTAGTTGAAGGCCACACCCCAGGAGTAGGACTTTCGGGGTTTAACTTGCCCAACGGGGCATAGCGTCTGTGCATATAGGTGGTGTTGTCATATGACTTAGTCTCAGAAATAAACGTACATCCCTCAAGATATACATTATCTCTCGTCTGGGCATTATCGTTATCAATCGTGCATCTCTCTTTTATATACGCGAATGTCTCCTCTTTAGATATTTCCCTTTTTTGTCCTTTCCCCACACCTTTCTTTGACTCGCTAAAACAAGGAGACGACAAACTTACCGTCAGGACAGCCGCGGTAAGTAAAAGCAACAACCAGCTTACTGTCTTTCCACTCTTTGTTTCTCCCTTCGTGTAGATCAATTATTTACCCTCCTGTTAACTGTTAAACTTACGATACGGCCGATACGACCATACGGCCAGATTCCCGCTCATATCACCCGTTCCATGCCACCCGGCCAATATCAATCGGGTGTTTAGGGCCTTCAATGAAGGCTCACCCTACGGGTGTATTATACAGTAAACTATGGCCGATAGTCAAAAGTGGGGTTGCGCGGTGGGAATAGTTATTTGCCAATGCAAAAATCACTGAATATCCTGTTGAGAATGTCGCCGGTTGTTATGGTTCCTGTGATTTGCCCTAATGCGTTGAGGGAGTTTCGCAGTTCTATGGCGGTTATTTCATAGGGGGCATCAGCGTTCAGATTTTTTTGGGCGGCTATCAGGGCAGAGACCGCCTCATCCAGCGCGCCTTTGTGTCTTTGGTTTGTTATTATTGCGCCTTCGCCGACCTCCGGCGAGCTGCCTCCCATCACGTGGCTATACAGGGTATCTTTTAAAGTATCAATGCCAAAGCCGCTCAGTGCGGAGATGTTTACAATCTTTAGTTCAGAGTCCTGACTTGTGGCATGTCTGTATTTATCCACAATATAATCGTTGTTATAGGCCATCTGTTTGTCGGCCTTGTTGATGGCGATGATTATGTCCTTACCCGCTGTTGCCCTTAATATCTCATCGTCCTCGGTGGTAAACGCGGTACTTCCGTCAAAGACCGCGATGACCAGCGCCGCGGTCTCTATTGCGGCGATTGAGCGGCTTATACCCTCCGCCTCCGCAAGTTCGCGGCTTTTTCTGATTCCCGCCGTATCTGCTATCCTCACGGGCAGGCCGTTGATGTTTATGGCCTCTTCTATCGTATCCCTGGTTGTGCCCGGCAGAGGGGTCACGATAGCCCGGTCCCTCTTTAGCAAGGCGTTTAACAGAGAGGACTTTCCAACGTTGGGTTTGCCGACGATGGCCGTTGACAGGCCCTCCCGATAGAACCTCCCGAACGAGTACGACTCCGAAAGCGTCATAAGGGCCGTTACCATCGAATTAATCTTATCCATCAGCATAAACTTGTCAGACAGCGGGATGTCGTCTTCGGGAAAGTCTATCTGTGCCTCCAGCTCAGCGCACATTGAAATAAGTTCGTCAATGATTGGCGATATGTTTGACGACAGTCCGCCGGAGAGCTGCTCAAGGGCAAGCCTGCCGCTGCTGTGTGTGGCCGCGTTGATAATGTCCAATACGGCCTCGGCCTGTGCGAGGTCAATCCTGCCATTTAGAAACGCGCGCATGGTGAACTCACCGGGTGCCGCAAGCCGCGCACCAGCGTTAATCGCAAGTTGCAGCGTCTTACTCACAGTGAACAGGCCGCCGTGGCAGTTTATTTCTACGACATCCTCCGCTGTGTAGCTCTTTGGGGCGCGCATCACGCTTAACAGCGCCTCGTCAATTTTTTCTCGGGTTTCGGGGTCTATTATGAATCCATAGGCCATGGTAAACGAGGGCATTGACGCAATTTCCTTGCCCTTTGGTGAGGAAAATATCCTCTCTGCGACACTTACGGCATCACAGCCACTTATCCTGACAATCCCGATGCCGCCAACTCCTGGTGGGGTTGAGATGCCCGCTATGGTATCATCTGAAAGGTTTATATCTGACATCGGACGGCAGTGCCGCCGCCTCCGCAATTATGGCCTGAACCAGCGCGTCAATGGTTGCCGCCTCCGGCATGATGCTGACAGTCAGACCGGCCTTTTCGACGGCCTTTTTGGTTACAGGGCCGATGGCGGCGATGGTAACTTCTCTGAGCAGCCCGGTGGTTTCAGCTCCGAGGAATTCCTGTAAATTGTTAAATGACGAGGCGCTTGTAAATGTGGCCATGGTTATCTTGCCTTCTCTGAGGAACCGCTCAAGCCTCTTACCGTGTGCCCGCGGTTTTATTGTCTTGTATGCGGCGGGTGTGTCTATATGCCCAGATAGTGCCCTCACGGCGTCGGGGAACGCCTCTCGCGCCTTTTCAGCCCGCGGCAGAAGGAACCTCTTCCCTCTTATTCCATCTGCCCCATCAGTTGTAAAAACTTTAATCAACCCTTCGGCGTTGAACTCCTCAGGCACAACCGCGGTTATCAGTCCGTAGCCCCTCAGTGTCTCATTGGTTTTTTCGCCTATGGCGCAGAGTTTTATCCCCTTTAAATCCCTAATGTCCTTATTCTTTGCAGTGAGGCGGCCAAAGAAATATTTAAAGCCGTTTGAGGAGGTAAAAATTATCCAGTCATACATCTCTATATTGTCTATCGCCGCGTCAAGCGTCTCAAAAGAATCCGGGGGGACTGTCTTTATTGTCGGGAATTCGAATATCTCAGCCCCCAGGTCCTCTAATGGCTCATAGTCGTCGGTGTATTGTCTGGTTATTAGGATGCGCTGCCCAAACAGGGGTTTCCTCTCATACCATGTTAAGACGTCTCTCAGGGCGACGGTTTGTCCTACGACCATGACGGCGGGCGGCCTGATTTTTTGACCCTTTGCGGTCTCTGAAATATCCCGCAGCGTAGTGGTTAAAGTAACCTGTTCGGGGCGGCTGCCCCATCTTATTATGGCCGCGGGCGTGAGCGGGTCTCTTCCATGTTTTATCAGATTTGACGTTATGTAGTCTATGTTTTTTACACCCATTAAGAAAACCAGCGTATCAAAACCCTGTGCGATAGCAGGCCAGTTTAGCTTGCTGTCTTTTTTTGTCTCATCTTCGTTGCCCGTTATTACCGCGAAGGACGATGAGTACTTGCGATGCGTCAGGGGAATCCCCGCATAGGCTGGAACGCTGATTGCGGAGGTTACGCCGGGGATTATCTCGAAATCAACGCCGTGTGAGACTAAGAACTCGGCCTCCTCGCCGCCGCGTCCGAAGACGAACGGGTCGCCACCTTTTAACCGGCATACATTGTTTCCTTCAAGAGCCTTTGCTAACAGGGACGCGTTTATGTCGTCTTGTGTCATTTCGTGGCGACCGCCGCGTTTTCCCGCGTATATCAGCTCTGCCCCCTCTCTGGCAAGATTAAGGAGGCGGTTGTTTACATGAAAGTCATAGAGAATGGTATCCGCCTTTTTGATACACCTCAGTGCCTTAATTGTAAGAAGCCCGATGTCACCCGGGCCAGCCCCGACAAGGAAGACCTTACCCTTTGTTTTTTTCATATACCTCACGCAGTATGTCACCCGCGCCGCGCCTGATGAGGTCATCAGCAAGGGCAACCCCGATGGACTCAGAATCACCCTCAAAACTCCCGCGAATCATCACTTTGCCGTCAACGCTTCCAACCAGACCGGCAATGTGGAGTTTCCCGCCGTCAACCAGCGTTGCATAGGCCGCTATGGGCACCTGGCAGCCGCCCTCAAGCCGTTTTAAGAACGCTCGCTCAGCACGCACACAGACCGCCGTCGCCTCGTGATTTAGCCGCGCGGCGAGGCTGTTTATTAGTTCATCTTTAGATTGCGAAATATTATTAGACCGGCATTCTATGCCGACGGCACCCTGGCCGATTGCCGGCAGACTTATATCTACGGGAAGGATTTCGGTTATCCTGGCCTGTACGCCAAGCCTCTTCATTCCGGCGGCCGCTAAGATAATAGCGTCGCACAGCCCCTCATCAAGTTTTCGCAGCCTGGTGTCAAGGTTTCCCCTGAGTTGGATTATCTTTAGATTTGGTTTCAGGCTGAGCAGTTGGCAGGAGCGCCTGAGGCTGCTTGTCCCAAGTGCCGCCTCATTGGGCATTGCGTCAAAACTGTCTATACCTTTTCGGCCAACGAAGGCGTCACGCGGGTCTTCCCTTTGGCATATCGCCGCAAGGTGAAGTCCATCGGGGAAATCCGTCGGCACGTCTTTCATGCTATGGACTGCTATGTCGGACTCTCCCCTCAGCAGCGATTCCTCTATCTCCTTTACGAAAAGTCCCTTACCGCCGACCTTCGAAAGCGGCACGTCGAGAATCTTATCTCCGGTAGTCTTTATAATACTGAGATTCACGACAATCCCCTGCGCAATCAGCTCAAGCTGCCCTTTGACCCATTCGGCCTGCCACAGTGCCAGCTTGCTGCCGCGAGTACCTATTGTGATTTCCATTGAATTATAAAATCCTCTACCTTTGGTTATTTGATTACCGCAACACCCATGTATGCCCTGAGGACCTCAGGTATTACAACGGAGCCGTCTTTTTGCTGAAAATTTTCTATAATAGCGGCCACAGTCCTTCCTATGGCAAGCCCTGAGCCGTTTAGTGTGTGAATGAATTCGGTACCTTTTTTATCGCCCCGCTTGAAGCGTATTTTAGCGCGCCGCGCCTGAAAATCCTCGAAATTTGAGCACGAGGATATCTCTCTGTATCGCGTCTGCCCGGGCAGCCAGACCTCTATGTCATACGTCTTTGCCGCAGAGAACCCTATGTCACCCGTGCAAAGCAGCATTACCCTGTATGGGAGGCCAAGTTGCCGGAGGATGTCTTCGGCGTCTTCTGTCAGGGACTCAAGCTCATCGTAGGAGTGCTCTGGTCTGACGAATTTGACAAGCTCGACCTTGTTAAACTGGTGCTGCCTGATAAGGCCCCTTGTGTCTTTGCCGTAGGAGCCGGCCTCGCGCCTGAAACACGGCGTATATGCGGTATAGTAAATCGGCAGCTCCTCTTCTTTGAGGATTTCCCCTGCGTGGATATTTGTAACGGGCACTTCGGCGGTAGGTACGAGATAAAACTCCGGGTCAACTGTGCGAAACAACTCCTCGGCAAACTTGGGCAGTTGCCCCGTGCCGGTCATGCTCTGCCGGTTGACCAATATGGGAGGAAATATCTCCTTGTAGCCGCGTGCGCCGTTATGGTCAAGCATGAAGTTCATAAGGGCACGCTCAAGCCGCGCCCCGTAGCCTTTCATAATAGCAAACCGCGCCCCTGAAATCTTAGCCGCCCTGTCGAAGTCTATAATGTCAAGCGACTTGGCAATATCCCAGTGGTTAAGCGGAGGGAAGTCAAACTGGCGCGGCTCGCCCCATTTTCTGATTTCCACATTGGCAGTCTCGTCCCTGCCGACGGGGACGGTGGCGTGGGGGATATTAGGAATAATCATGGTGACAGAGGCAATTGCCTCCTCTTTTGATTTTAGCTTCTCTTCAAGTGATTTTAGTAGGTCTGAGACTTCCTTCACCTCGGCGGTCTTATCCTTGGCCATGTCGAGACTGTGGTCAGACTTAAGCTGAAGTTTCCTCATCATGCCGATTTCCTCGGAGATGATATTGCGCTTGTTTCTGAGTTCGTCAATTGTCTGTTGAAGCTCCTTGCGATTGTCTTCCAGTTGGAGGAGTTCGCCGATGTTGATAGCGCAGTTTCTGCTGTGAAGCGCCTCTTTGACAAGGTCAGGATTTTCACGTATAAATCTAATATCAAGCATCGTCTATTATACTATAAAACCGGGGCCACGTGGTAGTTAAATTTATCTCAGTGTTATAAGAGACACAGAGAACACATGTAGAGGCTTTATGGCATAATTTTTTAAATAATCAGGAGTGTTGCGTCCATTAGCTGAATTCATGGGTCTTTTGGGGCGTGAGGGCTATTAAAATCCTCTCACAAAGGGTTTTAAACGCTAAACAATTCCCAGAAAATCCAAAAACCGCTGCCACGGCTTATTTTAATGGTGAATTTAGGAATTTTTGCCAACATTGCAAAAGAGAACTTTTAATGGTACAATGGTGGGGATTGTCAGGTGAAAAATACTATTAAACAGTTTCTCAATTTCAGGATTGTCATTGCCTCTGTAGTGGTATGCCTGATTACGGCTGGGGTAACCTATGTAACGACAAAGAAAAATGAAATGCGGCTACTGCGGAAAGAGACGCAGGAACGCCTGGCGATACTCAGCCGATTTCAATCATTCAGACTGGAAAGTTATGGCATCCACGCACGACTATTATCTGAAAACCCCTTAGTCTCCGAGTTTTGTAATCACCCGGACAAGGTTGAAACCATGAATGAATATCTGTCAGGGTTTAGTGTTTCAGCAGGGGCATCCTTAGCCTATATATTAAATGAAGACGGCCTTACGATTGCTTCAAGCAATTATAAATCACCAAAAAGTTTAATGGGAAAGAATTATAGTTTTAGAGGATATTATAAAAAGGCCATTAAAGGACAGCCGAATACTTTTGTAGCCGTGGGTACGCCGTCTAAAATACTAGGCTATTATAATGCCTATCCCATAAGGCATGGCGCTAATATAATCGGAGTTGCCGTAGTCAAATATGATTTGCTTTCTTTGCTGCCGCCAAACATTGGCTTCAATGAGGTTGTGTTTATATCAGATACAAACAACGTGATTTTTGACGCCACTGACAGCAGGTACATGTTACACACTATGGGTAAACTGCCGGAGGAGACTATGCGACAAATCAAAGACAGCCAACAATATTTGTCGGAACCTCTGCCGCCATTACCGATAATTAAAACTATTACTGAAGATAATGCGACTATTGTTACCCTTCATTGGACCAGTTCTAAAGAGAATAAATATAATGAAGTCCAATATCTTATGGAAGAGGTTCTCTCCAATAAGGGCGATTGGCATATATATATGCTTGTTACGTTATCGCAAATAAACCAAAAAATCAAGGTTAATATCTTGTCGGCTGTTTCTACGGTAAGTGTAATCTTTCTTATCGGCATACTACTATCCTTTATGGCGTTGGATATAAAAAGGCGTAAGGAATACGAACAGTCAATAACCGCTGCAAATGAAGAACTTGAACGGGTGGTCAATGCAAGAACTATGGAGTTACAAGAAAAAATAGGGCAGCTGTTATCATTGGAACAAACGCTCCAGGAAAACGAAAGAAAATACCGCCAGCTTGTTGAACTTTCTATGGAGGGCATATGGGCTGTTGATAACGATGGCATTACCACGTTTGTAAACCATGCGATTGCCGATATGCTTGGTTACACAGTGGATGAGATGTTAGGAGTGAACTTTTTAGAATTTATGGATGACGAAGGGAAGATTAAGGCGATGGAAACCGTAAAGAGCCAAGCAGTGACAGGTCATAGCGACCGGTTGGAGACTACGTTTCTGCATAAGAATGGCAAAATAGTGTATGCAATTGTAGCCGCCACTGCCCTTATGGACGATGATAGAAATCCCACTGGGTCTTTTGCAGTTATATCTGACATTACAAAACGCAGAGAAGCCGAGACCCAATTAAAGCAGTCACTGTCAGACTTAGAACGTACTTACAATGACCTTAAGCGGAGCCAGCAGCACCTTATTCAGTCTGAAAAGATGGCGGCACTTGGAGGAATGGTTGCCGGAGTGGCACATGAAATAAATACACCTGTTGGTATTGCTTATACACTGTCGTCTAACATCGTGAAAAAAAGTGAAACCATCGTGGCCGCCTTTAATGACAAGTCACTTAATAAGTCTCAACTTGAGGATTATATCACCGAAGTGGAGCAAAACGGCCAACTTATATTCAGAAATCTTCAACGTACCGCTGATCTAATAAAGAGCTTCAAGATGGTAGCCGCGGACCAGGTAACTCAGGAGAGACGGACTTTCAAGATAAAGGGCTACTTAGAAGAGATACTATTGACCCTTCAGCCGAAACTGAAGCATTGTCAGCTTAATATTGAAATCACATGTTCAGAAGACCTAACTGTGGATAGTTATCCTGGAGCGTTTGCCCAAATCATAACCAATCTTTTGTTGAACTCTCTCATTCACGCGTATGCCCCCTGTGATAAAGGGGATATCTCAATTAAAGTAGTGGCAAAAGAGACGGAGATTACTGTAGAATATCGGGATGATGGCAAAGGGATATCACAGGAAAATCTTAATAGGATATTTGATCCTTTTTTCACTACGAGGCGAGGCACCGGGGGCACTGGACTTGGATTGCATATTGTGTTTAACATAGTCACTCAGACACTGGGCGGACGCATAGACTGTAAAAGTACTGAGGGAGAGGGGGCGACGTTTGTAATTAACTTCCCCATTAGCAAGGAGAAACAGCATGATTGACCACGCTGATGACGATCAGTTCTTCTTTCAGGAAGGCAAAGTAAGCACGTTGCCGCGGAAGGAGGAAAAGTGGAAGATAATGGTAGTTGATGATGAGCCAGAGGTACACGCTATGACAAACCTGGCATTGAGAAGTTTTGCTTATGATGGTAAATCCCTTGAATTATTAAGTGCCTACTCCGGCAGCGAGGCAAAACGCCTCATTTCCGACAATACTGACACCGCCCTTATACTTTTAGATGTCGTGATGGAAGATGATCTTGCAGGGCTGAATACCGCAAGATATATCAGAGAAGAGTTGAAAAACAATCTTGTCAGGATAGTGCTAAGGACAGGACAGCCTGGACAGTCACCAAAGTTGGACATCATAACTCAGTACGATATCAATGATTACGTTGAGAAAACCGAATTGTCCATTGACAAGTTCAATATATTGATGATTTTATCTTTAAGGACGTACAGAGATATTCAAATCATTGAAAACAATAAAAGGAACCTTGAGAGGATAATCAGAGAAAAGGAGGCGTCAGACGCGGCAAACTCTGCCAAGAGTGAGTTCCTTGCCAACATGAGCCATGAGATTCGAACCCCTATGAATGCCATTATCGGACTAAGTGAGCTTGTCCTTGAAGCGGATCTAAAACCTCAGCATAGGCAATACATGCACACAGTGCTTAGTTCGGCCAACTCTCTTTTATCGCTTATAAACGGCATATTGGATTTTTCAAAAATAGAAGCCGGAAAACTGGAGCTTGAGTCCATAGATTTTGATCTTCGGGAATTAGTGGAAGGCGTCTGTGATCCTATCTCTATTCAGGTACACAAAAAGGGTCTTGAGTTATCAAGCCATATAAAACCAGAAGTGCCGTTAAAACTAATTGGCGACCCTGGACGCCTTGGGCAGATACTTCTTAACCTGCTGGGCAATGCCCTGAAATTCACTTCGGCAGGGGAGATAGTGTTGGAGGTTGAGACTGAACAGGACAATGCTGACGATAAACTTGTATTGCTTCATTTTGCGGTATCTGATACCGGGATAGGGATACCGGAGTCCAAGTTTAACCAAATTTTTGAAAACTTCTCTCAGGCAGATGGCTCAACAACGAGAAAATATGGAGGTACCGGCCTTGGACTTGCCATATCAAAGCGATTGGTTTCACTGATGGGTGGTAAAATATGGATACAAAGCACTGAGGGCAGGGGTACCACGTTTCATTTCACGGCACGATTTTTTCTGAGTGCTGAAAAAGAAAAAACAGATTCATGTGGTTTCAATAATATCAAGCTATTGGTTTCCTGCAATTATCCCACCACCGCCAGAATAATCAAAGACATTTTACGTTGCCACACCAACGAGCCTGATGAGGCCATAGGGGCAGATGAGACGTTTAAGAAACTGGAGGCCGCCAATGCGGCTGCCAGCCCGTATGATATTATATTTGTGGACATCCGGCTCTCAGGCATTGGTGGCTTCAAAATGGCGGAGCACATAAAAGACGCGGGGTTGCCATCCTGTGTCATTATGATGCTAAACTCCAATCAAAGAAGTGGGGATTCAGATAGATGTGCTGAGTTGGGGGTCTTCTGCCATATCAGTAAGCCGATAAAACATAAGGATATAATAAATACTGTGACAAAAGTTCTCTATTCAAAACATCCAGACACATTTGAAGCCAGTAAGCAACTCCAAACGCCTGTATCTGCTCAAGCTGGACTTTCCATGCTGCGCGTCTTGCTTGTTGAGGACGACATGAATAGTCGGTTGGTTGCCAGTGAGATATTGAAAAAGAATGGCTGCAGCGTTACGGAAGCAGTGGATGGGGAGAAGGCGGTTGCTCTTCTAAATGAGGGAATGTTTGATTTGATTTTAATGGATGTGCAAATGCCGGCAATGGATGGCCTTGAGGCGGCAAGAATAATCAAATCCTCAGAGTCCACCCGTAACATTCCGATTATTGCAATGACAGCCCACGCATTAAAAGGGGACAGGGAGCGCTGTATAGAAGCAGGGATGGACGACTATATAACTAAACCTATCAGGCCGAATGAACTTGTTCAAATCATGGTGAAATATACTGTCGTTGAAGGGAATGAAACAACCGAACGCCCCGTCCAATATGAAAAAATACCTGTTCATTCTGATAACGCCGCCACCACGCCCCATGATAATGTGGGAGTTGATATTCGGGTAGAAGAACTCATTGCACAAATAAGCAATTATAGGCTCATAGAAACTATACCGCATGGTGAGATAAGGGTGTTTATGCAAAATACCGCCAACCTTATAGTTCCCATGAGAGAATCCTTGAATTCCGAAAATTATTTTCTGACCGAGAAACAGGCAGAGACCATCAGAGATAATGCCGAGAGACTATCACTTGCAGAAATTAAAACGGCCACATTTCGCATGATGATGTCGTTGAGAAAGTCGGACATTGATAGCGCCAAGTGCCATTTTATAACATTAATGGAAAAGTTGGACAATTTATTAACGAGAGAACTTAATGACCAACAACTACGCTGAACTACTCTTTCAAGGTAACCATTCATCTCAAGTCGCCTTTACCCTATGGAAAAACACACCAGTACATATCTGATTGACGGGACCGCCTATATATACCGGGCATACCACGCCATCGCCGAGCTGAAAAACTCCGCGGGGTTTCCTACAAACGCCATATACGGCTTTACCGCCATGATGTATAAACTTATTAAAGACAAAGCCCCGCACACCCTTGCCGTAGTGCTTGACTCCCCAGAGCCTACCCACAGGCATAAGCTCTTCACAGAGTATAAGGCCAACCGCTCGGCCCCGCCTGATGGCTTAATTGCACAAATCGCCCCAATCAAGGACTTGCTTCTTGCGATGAACATCACGGTAATCGCCCTGCCCGGCTATGAGTCCGACGACATAATGGCGGTGCTGGCAAGACGCTATGCCTCAGCCTCCAACACGGTATATATTGTTACCGGCGATAAGGACCTGCTTCAGTGCGTCAGCCCTGATATTAAAATCTATGACCCCGTGAAAAATACCGTACTCGACACAGATTATGTCCTTAGCCGCCTGCGTGTCCCGCCCGTAAAAGTCCCAGAGCTTATGGCGCTAACGGGCGACCAGATTGACAACATCCCCGGCGTCAGAGGCATAGGAGAGAAGACCGCCGCTGAGCTTCTCAAAGACTTCGACACCGTAGAAGAACTAATCAGCCATCGTGATAAAATACAAAACGCCCGTCTCAGAAAGATGATAGAAGACAACATACCGGCCATACGACTGAGCCGTGAGCTATCCGCGGTAAGTGTGGACATACCGCTTGACATACCGCTTTTTCAATTGACCGCCAAAGAGCCGCACTTCAAGCATCTCAAGGCGCTGTTTATTAAATACGAGTTCTCATCACTATTAAAATATATACCCGATGACGGCAACGACCAGCCGTTTGACACGACGGCAATCAAAACTGCCGAAGATTATACTGTGGCCTTTGGGGTGGTGCCCCATGAGGTTGCCATTAAGGCCGCTGAAATCAGTGGCAATCTATCTCTAAGCGCCATAAGCGGGGCGGCGTCAGATGCCAGCATGGCCTACCGTATAGAGACACCGCGCCTTGCCGCCTATATGTTGGCCGCGGAGGCGGTCGCAAAGGTCGGGCATAACCTCAAGGCAGACGTGCACCTGCTTAACAGGCATTCCCTAAACGTCAGCGGCCCGCTTTATGACACGATGGTGGTAGCAAACCTTATAAATCCAAACCGGCAGGACTACACCTTGAAGGCGCTTGCCCTTGAGTATCTTTCGTATAAGATGAAAGGCGATGCTAAGGCTCACGACCTGTATGCCAATCCCGACTCTTCGGCGGAGGAGGCCGTTGTCACCCTCAGACTAAAGCGAGTGTTAGCAAAAAAAATAGAGGGCACACCGCTTGCGGCGCTATATGACACACTGGAGTCGCCGCTTATTTATATATTGGCGGAGATGGAACAACACGGCATAATGATAGACACCGGCAGACTCAAAGGGCTGTCAGATGAGCTTGGCACACAGCTTTCGGCACTTGAAAAGCGTATCTATTTCCTTGCCGGTGAGGAGTTTAATATCAACTCACCGAAGCAGCTTTCTGAGATACTGTTTGATAAACTCAGGCTAGCCTCCGGCAAGAAGACCAAGACAGGGCTTTCGACAGACGTGGGGGTGCTTGAGGGCATGGCGGCTCAACACCCACTGCCCGCGGAGATTTTACAGTACCGCACGCTTGCGAAACTAAAAAACACATACGCCGACGCCCTGCCATCTTATATAAACCCGGCAACTGGCCGCCTTCATACGACGTTCAATCAGGCCGGCACATCAACAGGAAGGCTGTCAAGCAGCAACCCGAATCTCCAAAACATCCCTATACGCGGCACACTTGGCGAGGCATTGCGGCGTGCATTCATTGCGCGTGAGGGACATTATCTTGTATCCGCCGATTACTCACAGATAGAGCTGCGTGTGCTGGCGCATTTGAGTGGGGACGAGGGGTTTATTGATGCGTTTAAACATGGGGAGGATATTCACACAGAGACCGCAAGGGAGGTATTAAGTGGGGCGGACGGTGTTGTCACGGCAGATATGAGGCGTGCCGCTAAGGTGATAAACTTCGGAATAATATACGGCATGTCCGCCTTTGGCCTTTCGGGGCAGTTGAAAATACCACAGGCACAAACCAAACAATATATAGAGAGATTCTTTGAGCGGCACGAAGGCGTAAGGATACACATTGAGGCGACGATAAAAGAAACAACGCACCGTGGCTATGCCGAAACCATAATGGGGCGAAGGCGCCCGATAGACGGCCTGAAAAGTGCCAATAAGAACATCAGACAACAGGCCGAGCGTCTCGCCATAAACACCCCGATACAGGGCGCGGCGGCAGATATAATAAAACTCTCAATGCTCAAAGTCCATGCGGCACTGAGGGGGTTTAAGACAAAGATGATCCTGCAGATTCACGACGAGCTGCTGTTTGAGGTGCCGGAGGCAGAGCTTGAGGCGGTCAAGGCACTGGTAAGAGATGAGATGGAGTCAGCCGCCGCACTTGATGTCGCGTTAAAGGTTGACGTAGGGGCGGGCAGAAATTGGGCTGACGCCCATTGAGCGTCACAATGCGGCAATTTAGGTTGCAATGATATAAGCAGATGATAAAAATTGTCATTCCTGCGGAAGCAGAGTATCAATCCAGAAGGTCATCACTGACACGAGGTGAACTAGTGACCCTTTGTCATTTTTGTAACTATATAGCCGGATTTTCACTTATCTCACAGCCTCGCCTTATTAAAATATAAAATGGGGCTTTTGTCGTTTAGCTGTTCGTAAAATAAAATTGGCCCTTATACTCTTAAAAAATATTTTCAACAGGCAATACACACTACCAGTGCTGTTTTTGCCTTCACCGCGAATCGCTGAGAAAATTTTACCGCATTGCCTTGACATCTGAATTAACGAGGTGCTACAATACCCCAAGCGGCCACATAACAGGGGGGACGTTTGTGGAGAAATGTTTATGGAGGGATGTTTTATGGCAGATCTAACGATATTGGAAGGTCAGGGAAGGGATGTAAAGCGCTATGTCTTGATAGGTTCATTTTTAGGCGGGCTGCTGGGCGCTACCGCGGCCTTGCTCTTATACCCGCAGCCTTCTGAGAACAGATTAAAGACGATAACAGACATACAACACGACCTTTTCAGGCCGGTAAGGAACAAGTTTCGTGAGATGGTAGAACACATAGGCGATTCCCTGATAAAGGCGATAGACGACGCGGCGGCAAGCGCGGCGGCCAATAAACTCTACGCCGAAGACGAAGACCCCGATTTAAGGGATTAGGTTCGACGCTGATTCAGGCGGATGGAGTTAAGCAAGGCAGCCGGGCAGCGAGGCCGGGCGATGGAGATTGACAAACAATGGACGTAATGCAGTTTTCGCTGTGGGCGGTAGTGGTAGTGTGCAGCGCACCGATATTAATTCAGCTAGCGAGAATGATAGGTTCGCTTATTGAGCTGATCAGGACGACGAGCGGTTCACTCAGGGATTTTGCGAACGAGGTGGTGCTGACAGTTAAGACGGCCAACCGCATCCTGGCTACGGTTGACGACATGGTCGTGGGGGTAAAGGAGCTTTTGTCGTCTTTGAAAGAACTCAGCGCAGGCGCGAAAAAACTCGGGGGGACACTAAAAGAATCGTCCCAGTACATAACTAAACTGCTTGGCCAGACAACCGGCCTGATTGCATTGGTAAAATCAACCATAGGCATATTTACGAAAGGTGTAATAAAAAAAGGAGGACATGATGACAAAGAATGACAAAAAGGGAGTATCAGGGGTATTTATTGCCGCGGCCACATTGGTAGGAAGTTTGGTTGGGGCGGCCTTAGGCCTCGTACTGGCACCGCAGTCTGGAGATAAGACCCGCGCCAAGATTCGCGAATCCTATGACAGCGTCGTAGAAAACGTAAACTCTGTCATAAAAAAGGTAGATGATACATTGCCTGAATTCGTAACAAGGGTAAAAACCGAACTTCAGGATGTGCCCGACAATGTAAAATCTGAGCTGTTGACCTTAACAAAAGACACCGAGGATAAAATAAACAAGGCGGTAGAGATGAGCAGTTCATATCTTGCGGACGTAAAGAGCACTATATCCTCGACATTCGACGGAGGCAAGAAGACCCTATCTTCGACCATTGAAGAAGGGAAAAAGATGATGTCAAGAAATAAATAAGATATTAGAGAAAGAAACAAGCGTGGAAGATAATCGAGCGAGACTTCGCCCGGTTATCTTTTTTCAAGAGTGCTTTATAAAATAGTTCATCAATGTATGGCCTTCGCTGACGAGCACAGAGTCTTTCAATGATGCTATCCCCTCATCGTAGGAAATGTTATTAGTTTTCACGTTGCGGCTGTCGTATATGACAAACGGCACGGGCGCGTTTGTGTGGGTTTTGAGCGCGATAGGGGTTGGATGGTCTGGCATAAGCAGAATCTTATAATCGCCCATACCTTTCAGCAGTCTTAAGACCTCGCCCACGACGAGGGCGTCGAAGTCTTCAATGGCGCGAATCTTATCTGCAAGTTTACCGGAGTGCCCGGCCTCGTCAGGGGCCTCGACATGGATATATACGAAATCCCTGTCATTCAGAGAATCTACCCCGTATCGGGCCTTACCTGTGTAGTTGGTGTCAAGGTAGCCTGTGGCACCGGGTACGTCTATTACCCTCAGCCCGGCGCAGACACCGAGTCCTTTGGTGAGGTCAACGGCGCTTATCAGAGAGCCTTCTATGCCGTATTTTGCTTTAAAGAGCGGCATATCAGGGCGCTTTCCCTGCCCCCAGAGCCATATACTGTTAGCCGGGGGGGTCCCGCGCCCCAGTCTTTCGATATTCACAGGATGGCCTTTCAGGATTTTCTGCGCTTTCGACATAAGTTCTAGTAATAAATCAGAGCTTTCCCCATGTGGTAAATATGACAGTACCGGTTTGCCGGTTATGTCGTGTGGAGGGGTGCAGGACATATCCACCGGGCCATCTTTCCAGACCATCAAATGCCGGTAACTTATGCCCGGGTAAAAGTGGATACTATCATTGGACAATTCTTTGTTTATGTCCGTGATTAATATCTTAGCCTCCTCCGTGCTTATGTGTCCAGAGCTATAATCGGCCATCAACGTCTCTTCTTGTGCAAAATCGAGACATACGAGATTACACCTGAAGGCGGCGTCGCCTTTATCAAGAGAAACCCCCATGCTTGCGGCCTCAAGCGGCGCCCTGCCGCAGTAGTACTGCCGCGGGTCGTAACCCAGAATACTCAGATTTGCAACATCAGAGCCGGGTGGAAACCCATCAGGGACAGTTCTGGCCATTCCAACAGTTCCCCCTGAGGCAAGCGCGTCCATATTGGGAGTGGCGGCCTTTTGTAACGGCGTCATTGCCCCAATGGCCTCAAGTGGCAAATCAGCCATCCCGTCGCCTATCAGCACGATGTATTTCATCCAGCGTTATTCTGACATTACGTAAAACATTTTATCAATGGGCAGTCTGATTTTTTACCTGACACACCATTGTTTTTTTTCTTGACAAATTCCCACCCGATACTCAATAATAGCATTAAGAGCGGTGCGGCACGGACAAGGGAGGGGTGTCATGGAAGGTGGCTGTTATTAGAATCAAGGAGGACGGCGGTATGTCGGACAAGGGAAAGCAGGCGATACTATGTGTGGATGATGAGCAGGATATTCTGGACTCGTTGTACGATACATTTATGGACACATATGATGTGAAGACGGCTATCAATGGTGTTGAGGCCTTGAATATACTCACGGAATCTGAGATAGCGGTTGTCATATCTGACCAGAGAATGCCGATAATGACGGGGGCGATGCTATTGCAGGAAGTAAATAAGATCAAGCCCCGCTGTAAGAAGGTCTTGTTGACGGGTTACTCCGACATTGACGCGGCTGTTGACGCCATAAATAAAGGTGCGGTTAATAAGTACATCCACAAACCATGGGATGAACATGAGCTTATTGAGACGGTTGAACATTTAATCAAGATGTATAATGCCGACGAGTTCATGAACAAGATGATAGAGGACAGCAAGAAGATTAAGACAAAGATAGATAAATGGAAATATCAGTCCGACTTGCTGGAGCAGTTTATAGATAGTTGCCAGATGGGGATATGTGTCGTTGACGCGATGGAGAATATCGTGATGGTTAATAGGCCTGGCCTGAAACTCCTCAAATACGACAGCGTTGATGCGATTAAAGATAAAAAGGTAGATACTGTTTTTATTATTGATAGCAATAAGAGGCAGGCGTTTCGTGAGTTGTATGAGAAGGGGACGTTTTACCAGTTATTGGAGGTAAAGCAAGCCGATGGCAACACAGCGGGGTTGCAGGCAAGCCTGACATACCTTACCGATGAAAAAGGCGTAAAGCAGTTAAGAGGGATATTATTTAATTAGCAATCCCGCCGCCAGAGTACTGCTGCCGCCAACGAGGGAATAATTCCCCGTCTTGTCGTCGGCAACCCAAGCGTAGTCGGCAACCCAAGCGCGATAGATAAGGCGTGGGCGGGATTTACAAGGGGGGTTGCCTTGATACCGTCCGGGGTAGAACTTGCTTGAGAAATTGCCAGCGGGAGTTAAGGGTAGACCTAAAGTTACGGTTATAAGCATGTCTGATAATTATCATCTGGATTTTTTACTAATTGAAGAAAAGTCAGTAGATACCTATGGAGGAAAAGTACACGTAGAATGAAATCTGGAAGCGGCAGTAACGCCATTGGGGCGGCTTCAGTTTTTCATTTTTGCTATACATACTACAACCTCTGACAACAAAATACGGGGGAAGCTCCATCGTCGGCGCTTCCCCTTATATTTTCTCCCAACCCAAAGCCCCCTATGGGTCGTCTTACGTTCCAATATGTTAACTACGCTATCATGTTAAGTGCTTGCACGCTGTTAGCTACGCTTGGCGCAGTCGTAAGTGAGTTTGCCGTGCTGGTGAACTGTGCCAAAAGAGAGTTTAACGGACTGGCGGCCATCAACTGCTGCAACCCGACCGCGCCACTACCGGTAGTGTCTATCGCCGCAAAGTCCGACGCCGACATGTTTAACTCGGCCGCTGTTAATTTGCCGTCTCCGTTTGTGTCATATTTATTGATTAGATTCTGAGTTGATGTCGTAATCTCCTGTTTAATGGCAGCCGTATTTAACTCATTCACATCCAACTGGCCATCGCCGTTTGTGTCTATCGCGGCAAACGCCTGCGGGGACAACCCCATCTCGCTGGCGCTTAATGTGCCATCCCCGTTTTGATCCAGGGCGCTGATCATATTCGCTGTTTTTTGCTGCGTCTGATTGGAAAATTCAGCCAAAAAATCGCCATTGCCAGAGACAGCTTTATTTTGTGCCCCACCTTGTGACCCGCTCGTCCCAAAAATTGATGACAGCGCATCTGAAAACATCCCCGCGACCGCCCCTATGCCAACCATAGTAACCTCCTTACTCAATTATTTATCGCCACAAGGTTGAGAATTCTTTAATGCAAACCTCTTAACCCGACGGCTAATCTCATCCACGGTATTGTAAGCAAATAACATGCCAGAATAGCGCCGTTAATATGCCGCAGATTGCGCCACAGATCGCTCAGAGGCCAGGTAATTTTTTCCCGTTGCCCATTGGACGAAAGAAAATACTGCCTGTTATTGCCGGAGTTTTTTGATATTGCAAAGCAGCCCTCTGAGGCGGTAAGAGCCGAAGGCGGGGTCATAGGGCGGGCAATCCGCCGTCAGAATATTGGCATTGGATTCCCACAGAGCCTCAGAGTCATCGCCTCTCTCAGGAAACCACCACCCATGCTCAACGCTTATGACTTGTGGGTGGATGTCCACGGTTACGTGTGCCATGAATCTCGCCTGCCCGCGTATAGTGGAGACAATCGTCCAATCGCCCTCTGAAACGCCTATGGCCGCGGCCACCACAGGGTGGAGTTCGCAGGTGGGATGGGGATGCAGCCTGCGCAGTGAGGCCACCTGCCGCTGTTCACTGTGAAAAAATTCCCTGCTTCTGGCCCCGGTGATAAGGACATAAGGGTATTCGGCTAATAGTTCAGGGCAACCAATCGGGCCCTCATGTGGCTCCTCATACTCCGGCAGAGGCGGCAAGCCCATGCGTTTTAGCACCGAGCTGAATAGTTCCACTTTTTTAGACGGCGTACGAAACCCACGCTCCAGGTATTTTTTGTACTTATGGGGCGGTGTATGATAGCCCATTTGGGCAACCTCAGCGTGTGTCAATCCAGTTGGCGAGAGCTGGTGGGCGTAGATGTCCTTGTACGACATCTTTGAGCCGGGCAGGGCGAGCCGCTTTGACAGTTCGTCCATTATCCACTCGTCCTGACGGCACTGCCCTGTATGCGTAATGGCCGATTGCGCGTACACGTAATTCTCCGCAACGAGGGGAAACCCCTGAACATGGTCTATTTCTGTCCAAAAAGCGGCCGGCAGGACATAATCTGCGAGGCGCGCCGTAGGGGTCATAAACAAATCTGTAACACACAACAGTTCCAGGGCGTTAAGGGCCTCATATACCTTCTTAGGATTGGCAACAGTAAGCAGTGGGTTGCCGCCAAATATCATCAGAGACCTGATCTTGTACGGTATGCCATCTGTCATCGCCCTGAACAGGCCGGGTATGTGGGCAGAGGGCATATAGGCGCGCCAGCCACTGAGGAGCTTAAACTCTTCGCCACCAATCCTCTTTTTCGATGACTCAGGTGGTAGCTTATCCTTTAAGATGGGGTATCCTTTTAATATATTCATCCCCAGTATATCACCGCCGGGGCAGTCTATGTTACCCGTAATTGCTCGTAAAATCGCTACCGCCCTAACCGTTTGCAGGGAGTTCGAGTTTTGCTCAAGCCCTAGGCCCCAGTCCAGCACGGCCGGTCTTGACAGGGCGTATTGCCGTGCGGTTTTGACTATATCCGCTGCCTTTACCCATGTGATTTTTTCAGCCCACTGTGGCGTATGTTTGGCCGTGTGTGCCTGTAATAAATCAAAGCCTGTCGTATGGTTGGCTACAAATTCTTTGTCAAACAGGCGCTCATCAATGATAACATTTATCATGGAGAGGGCGAGGGCGGCGTCTGTGGCCGGTCTTATTGCAAGCCACGTCCCGCACTTTTGGGCGGTCTGTGTCCTTCTGGGGTCAATTGCAATTGTGGCGCAGCCCCCAGTCATTGCCCTTGCCACAGCGGGGGCAAGCTCACCGTCGGCGCTTGACACAAGGGGATTATGTCCCCAGAAGACAATACACTCAGGTCTTATCTTGCCGTAGTAGTCCCCTACGACAAAGCCTCCATAGGTCAAATGGCTTACGGTGATTCTGGGAATGAAGCACTGGGCCAGGCCAGGCTCATACCAGTTCGGTGTGCCGAGTGCGTTTGCAAACCTCACAACGTGCATGTAGTGGTGTCTGCCGGTGCCCTGCCCAATGGCTATTGACTCTGGCCCGTGTGTCTTTCTTAAATCATCAATCCTATCTGAAATTTCGTCGAGGGCCTCTGTCCATCCAATCTCTGTCCAGCGGTTTTCACCGCGGCGCCCGGCTCTCTTTAACGGCTGTTTAAGTCTGTCAGGATGGTTCGCTATATCCGGCGATTTTATCCCCTTTACGCACATCCATCCCCTGCTTATAGGGCTTTCGGGGTCGCCTTTTACCCTTACTACCCTGCCGTCCTCGACATGCACCAACACCCCGCAGCCACCATGGCACACCCTGCAGATACTCTTGTGTATGGGCATTACTTAGAAGTCGGAATTGACAGCGATGGGGTACTTGATGAGGACTTGTTATGGAATATGTCAGACACCTGCTGAGTTAGGATTACGCCGCTTTCAATGGAGATAAGAAATCCCATTATTGTACCAAACGCGGCGAAGTAATTGCCGAGTGTGCCAACCACGGTTGGCTTGACATATACCGCGTCTCCCGCCATTAAAACAACATTTTGAGACGGGTCACCCTTGAGCGCCTTGTTTAAGTCAATACTGTAGACCTGCCCACCCCTTAGCAGCGCTATGTCGGATGTCTTTGCGCTATTGGTAACGCCCCCCGCCTTGGCGATCGCCTGAAGCAGGGTCGTGTTCTCTTCCATAGTGATGACGCTTTGAGTGGTTACCTCACCTATGACAAATATCTTCTTGCTTGATATTGTAACGGCGTTTATGCTGACCTTTGGATCTATGACATAATAGGCCAGCTTCTCCTCAAGTTTCTTTTCGACCTCAGGAATCGGCAGCCCCGTTACCTTAAACTCCCCTATAAGGGGGACAGAGATCATGCCGTCCATCCGGATTTTCATATTGCTCAAAGAAAGGTCGTCGTTTCTGAACACCTTTACCGTTATAATATCGCCTGAGCCAAGGGTAAAAGCCGGAGGCTCCACCGGCAGGGGATTTTCCCTGGTTACCTCTATTGGCTTACTTATGCCGGCAGTGGCGCATCCAAAGAAAAACAGCACAAGCACGGCAACAAGCCTTCGCAGCAACATAGCCGCGGCAGCCACCCCAGTTTTGCTCGATTTGTGTCCGTTAGTCAGCATCGCACTAGTAAACATAACATAGCGGGATGATATGTTTCAAGTTTAAAGGTTATTCATGGGTAAAAAAAAATCGGGTTCCAGAAATTAACCCGCCATTGCCGTTGGCTGCCGGAGGCGTCCTATTACATTACCCGTTGCAAATAATGTAGAATATATGCTGTATCGTAACTATAAAGCAGAGCAGGGGGTATAATGGCAATCATTGCCAGTGGTGTTTTCGCGGCCTTATTAATCGGCAGGCTTGTCAGGCTTGTTCTGCTCAGGCTAAGGGTTATTAAGGGCGGCGCCAGTACAGTTAACGATATTGTGTTAACCTATATTATCACGCTGGGTTTTATCATGTTAATGGCCAGATGGCAGGCGAGGCTGTTTATTCCCGGTGTTGCTGTCATGATTTTATACGATGTCGCGCGGCTTAAACTGTCTGCCGTGAACCCTGTTGGCAGAAATGCGGGGCGCCAGGAGCAAGACCCATATGTGATACTTGGCGTACACGAAAACGACTCCACAGAGAAAATAAGACAGGTATATCGAAAACTCCAGGAGACATACCACCCGGATAAACACGCGTCGGACTCAACAGAGGCGTCCATAGAGCAAAAAACCGAAAAGGTAAAACAAATCAACGCGGCCTTTGAGTGGATATTGAGGAGCCGCGGCGTGTGACATAATCGTTTATGGTATATTGAAAAATAAGCAATTTTAATTTTATGATAGGGTTGACTTTGGATAACCGTAATAATTAAATTGGAGGTACATCATATGCAGGGAACAGGGAATATTGACGTACTAATGGACGAAAACAGGTTGTTTCCACCGCCTAATGGGTTTTCCGAAAAGGCCCATATCAAGAGCATGGAGGAGTATGCGAAGATCTACGAAAGGTCAGTAAACGACCCGGAGGGATTCTGGGCGGAGATGGCGGAGAAAAACCTCCACTGGTATAAGAAATGGGATAAAGTCCTCGACTATGATTTCAACAAACCGTATGTCAAATGGTTTGAGGGTGGCAAGTTAAACGCCTCATACAACTGCCTTGACAAATTCGTAAAATCCTCGGCAAGGAACAAGGCAGCCATCATATGGGAGTCCAACTCTGGTGAGATCACCAAGACATACACCTATCAGCAGCTCTACTATGAGGTCAACCGCTTTGCCAACGTGCTGAAAAAGCATGGGATAAAAAAAGGCGACAGGGTGACGATATACCTGCCGATGCTCCCAGAGACTGTTATATCCTTGCTGGCGTGTGCCAGAATTGGGGCGATTCACAGTGTGGTATTCGGCGGTTTCAGCGCTCAGGCCCTGAAAGAAAGGATACAGGACTGTGGCTCCAAATTGGTGATAACCGCGGACTACAGCGCCAGAGGAAACAAGTTTGTCCCCCTTAAAGCAAATGCGGACGAGGCCGTGCTGCATTGCCCGTCGGTCGAAAAAATGATAGTCGTCAGGGAGTACTCCGCAACCCTGGCTATGGTTGCAACCGTGGCGGGCAGGGATTTCTGGTGGAACGACGAGATAAACGCCCCTGATATAAAATCATACTGCGAACCGGAGTGGATGGACGCCGAGGACCCGCTGTTTATACTCTACACCTCCGGCTCAACCGGAAAGCCCAAGGGGGTGCTGCACACGACGGGCGGTTACATGCTTTATACAAACTGCACGTTTAAGTGGATATTTGACTACAGGGACGAAGATGTTTTCTTTTGCACGGCCGACATAGGCTGGATAACCGGACATAGTTACATTGTATATGGCCCTCTCAGTAACGGTGCCACGGCGATTCTCTTTGAGGGAATTCCCACGTACCCTAATCCTGGGCGGTTATGGAACATTGTGGAAAAATACGGCGTGAATATCTTTTATACCGCCCCGACGGCCATAAGGGCGCTTATGAAAGAGGGAGACCATTGGGTCAACAAGTATGATCTGTCATCGCTGAGGCTCATCGCCTCTGTCGGCGAGCCGATTAACCCTGAGGCATGGATGTGGTACTACAATACAGTCGGGGGAGGGAAGCTGCCTATTGCGGACACGTGGTGGCAGACTGAGACGGGAGGCATACTGATAACCCCGCTGCCCGGCGCTATGACACTGAAACCGGGCTCGGCGTGCAGGCCGTTTCCCGGAATCGTTCCCGTTGTGTTAAAAGAAGACGGCACGCCTGCCGGGGCAAACGAAGGCGGCTATCTCACAATAAAAAAGCCGTGGCCTGGAATGCTCAGAGGGACATACGGCGACCCTGAGAACAAGCGTATCAAAGAGGTATATTTTTCTCGTTTCCCCGGCGTGTATTTCAGCGGAGACGGCGCGCGGTGTGACGAGGACGGCGACTACTGGCTGATGGGCAGAATAGACGACGTAATAAATATCTCCGGCCACAGGCTTGGCACCGCCGAGGTGGAATCCGCCCTTGTAAGCCACGAATCCGTAGCCGAGGCGGCGGTAGTAGGGTTTCCACACAACATTAAGGGCGAGGGGTTGTATGTTTACGTCACATTAAAAGAAGGCCATACGCAGTCGGATGATTTAAAGAAACGGCTCATAGATCACGTCAGGGCGGCAATTGGAGCAATCGCGACACCGGACAAATTACAGTTCTCCCCCGCGCTGCCAAAGACCAGAAGCGGTAAGATCATGCGCAGAATACTCAGAAATATCGCCAAAGGAGATGTTGACAACCTTGGCGACACGAGCACCCTGGCCGACCCGCTTGTTGTGGACGACCTTGTCAACGGCAGGCAGTAGTGGACCCTGCGGTTTTGCTTGACGCCATACTTAGGTCATCTATTGATATGGCCATAGCGGCGGCCGATGCGGATTTGATTGTCAGGTATATGAATCCAGCGGCTGAGGAGATGTTTGGTTGCAGTGCCGCCTATACATTAGGCAAGACTGTGGCAGAGGTTCATAAGAGAGAAAGTGTTGGCCACGCACGCTTTCTCTCGGCTATGGAGATAGTAAAAAAAGACGGGCAGCACACCTTCACCTATGTAAGGGACAGAGAGGACGGCACACAACGGTATATAGAGGCCAAGGTATCGTGTATGTGGGGCGCTGGCCATACCCTGATGGGCTATGTCATGGCCGCCCGCGACATAACAGGGAGCAGACTTTCGGCGCAGTCCTTGCAGTATCGCGTCCAGATAGACAAACTTATCGCCTCCATCTCGACGAGTTTTATAAACATTGTCGGCAGCGAAATAAAGGCCGAGATCAGAAATGCCCTTGAGCATGTTGGCGTTGTCCTTGGGGTTGACAATAGCTGCACGGTGCTTTTCTCTGACGAGGGTGTGCCTGATGAGCTGTTCCGGTGGAGTCCACATCGCATTCCTGAATCTGCGGGGAAGTGCAATACCTTGATGCTTGAACGCTCCGACGACGACAAGCTAAGGTTATTTGCATCCAACTCCATGCCGTGGTTTAAGGAAATGATCGGCAAAGGAGAGGTTATTTGCATAAACGCACTGGACGCGGTGCCTGAGCCAGATAATTCAGTCTTGTCGGGCAAGGGTATCAAGTCTATGATAGTCGCCCCTATGGCCTTAGGCGGGCAGCCCGCCGGATTTCTCTCCTTTTCAACCGTCATGTCTGAAAGGCAGTGGACGCCAGAGGATGTCCTGCTGGTGAAGATGATAAGCGAGATATTCGCCAACGCCGTTATGAGAGGCAAAAACGAACAGATGCTTAAGACCCTTGCACACTATGACCCGTTGACCGGGCTTCCCAACAGGGTACTGTTTAATGACCGCCTGAATCAGGCCATAGAGCAGGCAACGCGCAACTCACGCCTTGTGGCGCTGTTATTTCTTGACCTTGACAGTTTTAAGCTGGTAAACGACACACTAGGGCATGATGTAGGGGACTTGCTGCTGAAAGAGACCTCGCAGCGCCTTGTCAGCAACGTGCGCAAGTCAGACACTGTAGCACGCATGGGCGGCGACGAGTTCACCGTCATCCTAAGCAACATAGAGCAGGACAAGTATGCGGTCGGTGTGGCGAACAAAATAATTGAAGCCGTATCGAAGCCGTATTATCTCAACGGCCAGGAGTGTTCTGTTGGTGTGAGTATAGGGGTCAGTATCTTTCCTAATGATTCACACGATGCCTCTGTGCTGCTGAAAAATGCCGACATGGCCATGTATCAGGTAAAAGAGCACGGGAAGAATGGTTTCCAGTTTTTCTCTACGGGTATGAACACACGGGCGGTTAAACGGCTCAAAATTGAGAGAAGCCTTCGTAAGAATCTCGAAAAACAGCTTTTTAAAATAACATACCAGCCGCAACTCGACATAAACTCAGGAATGATCATTGGACTTGAGGCCCTGCTGCACTGGGAAATCAAGGGAATGAAGGACTTAGACCACAGGGAAATCGTCTCTGTTGCCAAAGAGAGTGGACTTATAATACCAATCGGCCAATGGTTTCTACGCCGTGTGTGCGCGCAGGGCGCACAGTGGCAAGCCCAGGGATTTCAGAATGTGCATATCGCCGTAAAGATCCATAGCCGCCAGTTTATGCAGGAAAATCTGGCGGGTATTATAAGGCAAACGCTTGATGAGACCGGCCTTGCCCCCAACAGTCTTGAGCTTGAGCTGACAGAGGGTACAATAATGCAGGACGTGGATGACTCTATCGGTATTATCAAAGAATTAAAGGCAATTGGCCTCTTTATCACGATTGACGATTTCGGCACCGGCTACTCATCCCTAAGCCATCTTAAGCGATTCCCTATTGATTCGCTGAAAATTGACAGGCAGTTCATACAAAATGTCACAACAGACATGGACTACTCGGCCATAGCGAGGGCAATTATTGCACTGGCACACACGCTGAACATGAAGGTGATAGCCGAAGGTGTTGAGACATTTGAGCAACTGGAGTTTCTCCGGTCTTTGAAGTGCGACGAGGCTCAGGGACACCTGTTCAGCTCCCCCCTTTCAGCCGAAGACATAACGCAGCAGCTGACAGAAGAGCAATATTTCATCCTGTTAACAAGAGAAACAGGCGTGGCTGTCACTCCGTCAGGTTAGCCCCCCCTGATGGTTTATTCAACATAAATGTACCTGCCCGGTTTTATACAAACAACTCATTCAATAAGAGTTGAGACAGCCGTTAAGTTAGTATCCTATGCGATTGCCCTGATGGGTTTTATAAGTGTTTGCGCATATGTGGAATATGTTTATAGCGCACTCTTTGTCCTTGTGGTTGTTATTGCCGGTTATCTTGATTTTAAGAAAAGCGTTGTGGAGACGTCCCAAGGGTACGTGCCGCGTTGGGTTATCAACGTGCTGTCGGTTATTGTGATAATCTTGTCGGTGTTCCGGATGTACACAGATGACCTGGTTGAGTCTGCCGTTGAGGCATTGTTAATCCTGCTTTCAATTAAGTTTCTCGAAAAGAGGGGTTTCAGGGACTATATGCAGGTATATCTTATCTCGTTGTTTCTGCTTGCGGGGGCCGCTCTTTTGTCTATTGATCTATCGTTTTTCCTTTACTTTATGATATTTTTCTTTCTTATCTCATCGGCCATAGTGCTGCTCACTTATTACTCGCAGGCCCCACAGCTTATTATTCAGAGAGAGGTATTCGTAAAGATAGTTTTAAAGACAATGGCAATTCCGCTTCTTTCGATACCTATGGCCTCGATTATTTTCTTAGTGCTGCCGAGGACAGATCATCCTTTTTTCAGTTTTTTAAACCGCGCCGGCAGGGGCAGGTCTGGCTTTGCGGACAGCGTTACGCTTGGGGGCGTATCCTCAATACAACAGGACTCAAGCGTCGTGTTCAGGGCGTCTATGGAAAAACTCGACGATGAGTTGCTCTATTGGCGCGGAGTCTTGTTTGACACCTTTGATGGTACGTCATGGAAGTCCTCGCTGCCCGAGGACACCGCCTCCAAAACTGAACGGGCCAGAGGCAGGCACGTCCAGCAGACAATATACCTCGAACCATACGGCAACAAATACGTCTTCGCCCTGGATAAGCCCATATCTGTACTATTAAAAAACATTCGTTCACCCGGTGGGTTTATATACCTTACGAAAGAACCGATAAAAAGCAGGCTGCGTTACGATGCCGTCTCTGTCGTTGAGGAACAACAACCGGCTATTGTCCAACAAGACAGTCCAGGCAAGGCCGATATAGCCGAGATGGAAAAGTACCTGAAACTGCCGACGGCAATCCCCGAGGGCATCACCGCGCTGGCTCAAATGCTCACCAAAGGCAAAGACCGGCGCACTGCCACAGAGGCCATATTAACATACCTCAGAGACGGAGGCTTCTCCTACTCTCTTGACAACCTGCCAGCGTCACAGTCGCCGCTTAGCGAATTCCTGTTTAAGACAAAGTCGGGAAACTGCGAATACTTTGCCTCGGCAATGGCCGTGATGCTTCGAGCCTCCGGCATCGCCGCAAACGTGGTAGGAGGTTACAAGGGCGGGCAGTATAACAACCTCGGCGGCTACTACATGGTCATGCAGAAAAATGCACATGTGTGGGTAGAGGCAAATATTGACGGTGAAAGATGGCAACGCTATGACCCCACGCCCGCCGCGGCCTTCTCACTAAGTATAGAATCAAAGGGTGCATTTCTGGCAACTCTGCAAACCTCCTTTGACGCGCTCAATTATTATTGGGGCGTATTCGTGATAAACTATAATTTCGACAGACAGTTGTCCATGCTCAAAAAATTCAGGATGAACATCAATGTGCCTGTTGTGAAGTCGTCTCTGCTGAAAACCCGAACCGGCTTAAAACGCCTGAAAACACACACGTCGGCCATTGCGGCGGCACTGGCAATAATATTATTAATCATTGCGTTGCGGCTCATTTATTTTAATAATACCCCGCAAGAGAAAAGACTTCTGGAGAGCTTTCTCAAGCGGCTCAGCAACCTGGGGTTCGACAAAAAACAGTCCGATGGCCTTGAGGAATTCATAGCGACTATAACCGATGACGGCCTAAGGCGCGGGGCCGGTATGTTCGCTGAGGAGTTTGAGAAGATATATTACAGGGATGAGAGGTTCACGAAAGAGCAGATAAAACGCCTCCGGGCGATGTTAAAGACACTGGTGTCAATGGCCATGTAAATATGTACCATTTCTATTCATTGAAAAATGTACCAGTCCGAAACCTCTGATCGAACAGCTTTATCTCATTTTGCAAAAAATCAAGCACCTGTAAGATTATATCACGGCAAATTTGTTCTCCATCATAAGTAAGCGGTAGTTGCTTAGATTGCTGTCATCATTGTCCCTCGTCATTCCGGCTTGTCCAGAATCGTCCCTTAAATGGTTGTTTCATGATGATTTTGCCTATTCTCAGATATAAGGACAGATTCCAGACAAGCCGGAATGACGGATTAAGAGAAGGACAGTTCAGAAACCGTTGCAATTTCCAATGAAAACTTGTTTTATCCGGCAGAATAAGTTTACCGTGAAAATTATATCACACGCGGCAAAAAAAAAGAGGCAGTGCCGTAAGCACCGCCTCTTTTAGCGAGATGTGTTAGTACGTGAAATGCTGAATTGGTGTCTGAGGTGAGTATGGATCTGAACACAGATACCCTGTCAGGTTACGCTTCGGGTTTGTCGTGCCCTGGAAACATGCCATAGGTAAATCTGTACATGACCATGAGCCCGCGCTGCCGGAGCCACCAAGAATGCCCATCTGCACGAGGCTAATCCTGCCGCCGTAGGACTGATTAGCCGCCACAGCAACGGACACGCTGCCCATCGCCATACCGTCAAGGTTTATGGTAAGCCCCTCAAAAGATAGCATACGAGACTGATGTGCGTAGACAACCGCATAGTTACTCAACGTGTTAAAATTCTGCAGTTGAGAATTCAAGCTCTGCGCCGAGTTTGCGGTTATTGTGAAGTGTATAGACGCATTGTCCTGCGTCCTGTTTGAGATAACACAGTAGATGTTCTTGTCAGTTGCGGTGGTTAAGTAAGGCAATGTGTATGTAACATTGTCATTCTGGTTGGCGTGAATGCTTCTTCCACCCAACATAAACATCGCGCTCAGTACCATGACCGCCAGTACTAGGTATAAAAAACTTTTCTTCATCATTTCCTCCTTAGCGTTATTTCCTTTTTATAAATCTCTTGACTCAGCAACCCTCTATCCCTGATTTTTCATACTCTACGAGTACGAAAGTCTCAGCTCACTCTAGTATGTGTAAATCTTGTTATATGGCTGCCCGTAAGCGTTTGATTTTGGCAACATAGAAGCAGCATTCCCTCTCGTATAAGCGATAGTAGACGCACCACTAGAAACGTCACGCCGCATCATTTCATCCGAACAAGTGTACCCAACCAGGTTCCTCTTTGGATTGGTTGTACCCTGGAAACACGCCATAGGTAAATTTCCACAGGTCCAGTCAAGTGCTGTCGCATTACCATACTTTACAACCATAGCGCCATCGCCGTCATAAGTCGCGGCCGCCTGTTGAGTAAGCCTAATGCTGCCTCCATAGTTTGAACTCGCGTTGACTTTACCAGACAGACTACCAAAAGACGTTCCGTCTATATTGAGATTCATGGTCTCAAACGAAATCATGCGCGTTTGAAAGGCATATACCATCGCTGAATTCTGAGCTACATCCTGTATTTGCGTAGCTGACGTTGTCAACACGGCACTGTCAGCCAGTACATAGAAGTGCAACGACGCATTATCCTGCGTCATGTTTGACACCACACAGTACACAGGCTTGTCACTGCTGGTAGTCAAGTACGGGAACGTGTACGTCACGTTGTCGCCCATAGTTGCATACACCCGGCTCTGATTGCCGCCCCACATAAACAGCCCGGTTAAAACCACTGCCGCTATCATTAAATATACTATACTTTTCCTCATCATTATCCTCCTTGTCTTTCATTTTGTCTAACAAGTGTGCAAATGCTCTTCCTGCCATGCAGGCATCTTTATATTGTTCGCCACATTGCTCACGCCCTTTATCACTCCCTATATCTATCTCCTATACACCCCCTTTTCAGATTTTCGCTCCTCACAACTCATGAGTTTCACGTCCTGCGGTGCGCTCACCGCCCTTCCGCCCTTAGTATACATACCGCAAATTCCCTTGTCAATATCAACCTTCACCTGACACCTCACAATTCCACAAACACACATACCTGAAACCATCCATCCCTGCGACCTCAACAGCATCCTGCCTTCTTTACCAAACATCCTGCGGCATAGGCCTCAGTCCGCCTCCACGCCTCCACCTCCTTTATGGACTTCTGCCTTTCCTTTCTCCATTTAATACCCTTATCGGACATTAATTTGCAAAACTTAAGTATTTTTTATTCCTGAGCGCCTTACCGCTCTTCTCACCGTAGGCACCGGCCCCCATAGTTTCACAGGAATCCAGTTTCTCATCAGAGAAGTCAACAAACAACTCATTTATTAAACCACTCAAAACGCTCTCCAATTTCCTTCGTTATGTTGTGGGCGTCATCCGTGTTTGTCAGTATTCTGGGCGTAATGAAAATCAATAACTCCGTCCTCGTAATATCCTCTGACCTGTACTTAAAGGCATAGCCGATTATTGGAATATCACCAAGCAGAGGGATTTTAGTTTCAGTCACACTGGTTTGTTTGCTCCTTATGCCACCGAGTATAACCGTCTGCCCATTTCCGACCACTACCATCGTCTTGACCTTTCTTTTTCTTATGGTGGGAGAATCTATTGATGAGGTTGCGTTGGTTTGGGCCGCGCTGACCTCAGTTGATATCTCAAGCGTAACCAGTCCGTCGGCATTTATTGTCGGCTTAATCGTTAAAAGAAGTCCAGTACTTATGTATGAGACACTATTTAAGATACTTGGGGTCGTTGTCGTTGACGTTGTGCTGACTACGGTTGATAACTGGCTGGTTATCACCGGCACGTCATCTCCAACCTGAATATTTGCCTCTTCATTGTCCACAACCATGAGATGCGGTCTCATAAGTATCTCTAATTTATTTTCTTTCGCAAGCGTGTCAAGTACAAGCTCCGCGTTATAGGAGTCTGTCAGGAATTTGAAGATGGTGCCAGCGGAATTAGCACCCAGAAGGCCAATCGTGCCGACTCCGTAATTACCCCCCGCCACCCTGCTTCCTATAAAGCCTTCAAGCCCCAGCTCATCCTTGTTGTCAATGGACAGCTCAGCTATCGTCCCTTCTATCAACACCTGCCTGGGCGGGGTGTCTATCTCTTTCAGTAGACTAACCAGGCTCTGGTATATTGACGGTGTAGTCATCATGATTATCACGTTTCTCTTGTCGTCTGACGTGATTCTTATCTGAACGTCAGGGGCACTGGGCAGGGTTATTACAGCGGAGCCGCTGGTAGCCCCTGTTGTCTCTACAGCCAACGGTTTTGCAACCGTGTTGCCAGTGCCTGTAGCCGTAGCTGTCGTAGACGACCCGGACGTCGTGGACGATCCAGACGTCGTAGTGGAGGCCTTTGTGGAGCCAAACTCATCCGCTGACTTTTTCTCCTTATCCAGTGTCGTCCTGCTGGCGGTGGCCTGTGTCTGAGTCGTTTGCTTGATGCCGTAGAGTCTCTGAATGGTTTCAACAAGCTCAGTGGCCCTTGAAAATTTAGGGAAAAATGTAAACGTCTTTTCCCCGGAACCTGCCGACTCGGGCGTATCAAGGCGGTCCTTCCACTGCATTACGAACTTGGCCGACTGTTCGTCCGGCGCAACCGCAAGGATACTGTTGAGAAACTTCACAGGGATGAATGTCACACCCGGTCCTTTGGGATTCGTTGACGTGCCAAATCCCATTCCATTGAGTATTGTCGTCATCTGGGTGATGAACTCATCAGGCTTCCAATATGTCAATTTCATGAGAATCACTCGTTTCTGCTTCAGATATGGCACATCCATAATGTCTATAAGGTTAAGACACTCACGTATCGTTGCCGCTGTGCCGGTCACCAGTATTGCGTTTTCTTTCTCGTAAACCTTTGTTGTCAGGACGGCTTTGTAAAATTCGGCTATCAGTGCCGACATCTCGGCGGAGCTTATATATTTTAACGCCACTACCTGGACTATCTTTGCGGAGCTTACAGGCACACTTCTGCCCACACGTATATCCACAGGCTCTCCGCCCGCAGTTGGTTTTAATATATAGAGACTTCCCGCTTTAGCGCCCACCAACAGCCCCTGCTGCCTCAGCAGCTCCACCACTATCTCCAGTGTCTTGGCCGCCGACAGTTCTTTTGTCATATGCAGAGTAACCGGATTTTTCATCGCCTTTACCGTCTCGTCAATAAAAAATGTCACCTTGAGTACCTCTCCCACCGCGTGGATTACAAAATCAGACAGAGGCATCCCGTCAACATTTATCAACACGGGTTTATCCTCCAGCGCGAGTTTCGACGCGTCTATGGGTTCAAGTTCCAGCGCGACACTCCCCGATGCCGCCTTTTCAAACGACGGCGTCTCTATGTCCACAGGTGGATGAACAGGCGGTCTTTCACCGAGTACGTCCAACGACTTAAACTTTCCGGTTGTATTGTCGCTGTAGGTAACATTGTCGCACTTGCCCGTGGTGTTATCGCACCTGACAACCTTCTTATAAGGCAGCTCCAGCATATTCATCATCGTTGTGGGACGGTACTCCGCGGTACAGGCCGCCGCAAACACCACGAGGGCAAACATACTCAGAATCACTACCACCCGTCTTACGCTTATATTCAGGACATTGCTGACCGGATAACAAATACACTTACGGAGGTTCAATTTTTTATCGAGAATATCTTTAATTTTATCTCACCCTCCTGATTTTTCAGCGTCACCGAGGTCATCGTCACCTCACTTATGAGGGTCTCACCGGGCAGGGTCTCACCCTTCTGGCTGTAATGGTACTGGCCTTCGTTATCTAACAAGACGGCCACCTTCTGCTTAGAGGATAAAACCCCTATCAGGGTATAGACATAGACCTTCCTGACTTCCGCATTTTGCGACGGGTCAGGCGGATATTTCCCATCGGCCATAAAAATATTCCTCTTAAAAACCTCTTCGTAGTCCCTTTTGGACGCCTCAAGAATGAGAGCCAATGTCCTCTTCTTATTATTCTGAATACCTTCCATGCCTTTCTGTTTGCTATTATACCTTATCTCAGGGTTTTTTACAATCATCAGCGGTATTGCCGCGGCAAATAATAATATAATTATTATATCTTTGGCATTTGACTTCGCCCACGCCACATATTCCGCCGCCTTAGCAGCGCTTTTTAGTATGTTGTCTTTTAGCATACCATCCTTCGTCAAACCTTTCTTATATAACCCGACACCACTATCTTGGTTGTGTAGGTTTTATCCATAACATTTATCTCCACACTTTTTATCCTCAGCACCGGCCTTGCGTCCGCAATGGCCTTGAAGAGCTTATAGGTCGGCTTGAGCAGCCCTTGTATTCTTACCATCACGGAGGCCTCAATTAAAACAGTGTCCTCCGTACCTTCAATGAGCTGAAAGTTCTGTACAACCAGCGCGTTTGCCTCCGCTGATTTCGTTAGTAAATTTACTATCTCCGTCTGTATTGCCGTCCTGTTGCTCCCTTTAGGATAGATTAAGGATGCCAGTTCGTTATTCACCTCGGGGTCGTCCTTGGTGTCTAGCGCGAGATATTTTTGAAGCAAATCCGACTTCGAGGCATAGGCGGAAAGATAGTCCTCCACCACGGCCATCCTTTTTTCTACGGCTGTCCTGGCCGGGACTACGGCAAAACGAGCTATTGATAAGACTATCAACAGATATAATCCTGCCTTTTTAAGGTTGCCGCCTTCGATATTCATTTTTTCAATTACCGTTTTCCTTCTAAAACAACTTATTGGTTTTTACTATCGCCGAAGGGCTTGACGCCATGTTTACAGTATTGCGCGGCGTCCCAACGGAGTTTGGGTTAACGTTCATGACAGCCGCGGGGATTGATGTCCTGCTATAAGCCCCATGTATGGCCGTAGCCTGAGGTATTGACGGCGTTGAAGTTGTTACAAAGGCCGCCGGGCTTGAGGCGTTTGAATTTCCGGCTATTGTGTTGCTTATGTCTATGGAGAGGCGAAACTTATAGGTCTGGCCTTCTCTGGATGGTTCTCCCACGAGTTTTACCGTTTCAACCTCTTTCAAAGCGCTCAGCTTGCTTATCACCTCTGAAGGGTTGGCCGAGACGATGTTGACGTCAACGTTTCTGTTATTAATGTTTAACTGCGTTACATAGGCACCGTCGGCAAGTGACCGTGTCAGAACCTCAATGACCCCCAGCGGGGGTGCAAACTCGCTTACCTTTTTGGCCAGGGCAACAAGCAGCTTTGCCGTTACATCCTTGTCCTGCAGCTCTGCAAGCTCGTTTATCTGCTTTGTCACCTTCGCGGTTTCTCTTTCAATGTCCTCAAGGGATGTGTCAAGTTTTTTTATTGACATATAGGAGGAAACCAGATAGGCCGCCATGCAATACAAGGCAGCCCTGAAGAGCAACTCCGTATTCACTACCGAATGCCACGACCTTGTCTTAAATGGGGACAGCTTTAATGAGTTTAAACCCCTCAGCGATACGGGAAATCCGGTATCCTCTATAATATTTATGGGAATATCCATAACGGGGCCGCCATTCAGAAGATTTACCCCACACAGGTTTACGCGCGTCATCTCTTGCCGGTAAGCCCCAAGTCCCCGCAAAAAGACCTCCACGCCACTTTCACTAAGCGGCACAGCAAGGGTACGAAAGCCAATAAAGCCGTTTGGGCCGTGGGCAAAGGCGTAAATCTTTTCCCCGTCGGCGTATATAGTGGCCTCAGGGGCCGCCGATACGAACAACAAGTCCTCTGGAATCAGGTAATTAGAGTAAAATCCCTTAGACACCTCTTCCACAACGCGCCTCTCCCACGCCCATATATCCACGAGCGTGTAATTTGCGTGGCTCTCAAAGACATTAAAGTGAAACGCGGGGTTGGCAATCATAGGGAACATCTCTGCCACATCATTAGATATGATTCCTTTGAGGTTTTTTTGTACTGAGGGGGGATATTTCTCTCTCCAATAGTAGACCAGCTCCCTGCCGATGACGAGGATGCTTTTCCCTATAATTTTGTTAACCATCGAAGAGTTCCCGCTTAGGGCTACGCTTATGCCCGCCTTTGATACGTTGTAAAAATCGCAACCTGCCCCACGGGCATAGCAGACCGTTAGGGGTTGTCCAAAATGCCCCATCCCATCACCACCGCCACTTTGCTGATGTGATACCTTTAGCAGTTCCCTAAGCGCCTTCAAGCCCTCAACCCTCCCTCCAGTAGTAAACCGCATAGGGGGCGGTGGCCGTAGGATACAGCCCAATGCCGGCGTTTATCGTATAAAGATTTTTCAAGTATCCGTAAGTCACCGTGATTTCAAGATAGCGCGAAGGCTGAAATAAGTCATAGTCAAGGCTGTGTATTCTCCTTCCAGTGAGATTATAAAATAACTCGTCTGGAATGTCCAGTCCCTTGTCAATATAGTCCTGAATTATTTTTCGATTCTCTTCGCTTATTTCCAAAGATGCAATAACCGCCAACGGGGAGGCGGTAGCCGGATTAAATCCCCCCGTGTTAGGGAAAATAGTAATATATGGTTTTATTTTCTTATATAATTCCCAGCTCATACCCCTGATGAGCAGGAGTTCCTCCATGTACTGCATAGAGAAATTCCTGGGGGTGTACGGCATCCCAATACTCCGGTAATACTCTGATTCGGCACCCAACGGCCTTTGTATGTCGTCGGCGTCAACCCAGTCGTTGATGCTGTCTGCGATAATCCCGACGCTGCTTTTAGAATCCACAAGTGTAATGAGTTTTTTGAGTTCGCCGCCGGCACCCGCGTAAACGGATATCCTGCCGTTTGTGTCCTGTACGTTTATTGATATGTCTTCTCTGACCTTCAATGTCTGGTTGTTCATCGGTATCTTATCAAAACCTATGAGTGAGCTGTCGGAGACGACTATCCGGTTACTGCTGAGCTTGCCCGTTAGCATCGCAAAGAGCAGAGTGTCAAATACGGACACAGCCGTGGTCATCGCCTCAGCCTTTTCTTTCAACACCTGGGCAGTCTTGACATGTTCTTTCACCAACCAGTTAAAGGCAATACCTATTATGATGATTATTGCGGCAAGGAAAATCGTCAGCAGCACCGCCGAGCCGGCCTCGTCCCCGCGACTTCCTCTTATCCTTGTCAGGCTCATCATCTCAGATTGATGTTGGATTCTGGTAAATCGTTGAATTTGTAGATATGCTCAACATCAGCGCGTTGAAACGTCCATCCTTTTTATAGGCTATCCTCAGGTATTTGGGCAGCTTTCCTCCACTTTTCCCGTAGTACTCACGGCTCCAGTCCCAGAGTTTCGTAACAGGGGCCTCCACATAGCTTTCAAAGCTCACACTGCTTATATCTTCGATTATAACAAAAGAATACCCCTTTTTAAACCTGCCACTTTGATAATCTTTTTCCAACTCTTGCTGTTTTTTTACATATACCGGCAGCTCATAGTACACTAAATCGTAGTTCTCATCGTGTTTTTCTTTGACTATCCATACGACAACCGGCACATTATCAGCCATTGGCGAGGCGCTGACGTAACTTATCACATCAGGGTTGCAGACAAAATAGGGGTACCACTTCAGACGCGTTCCATCGTCTATGAAATAAAACAGCATCCCGCTGGCGCTCTTGTGTATCCAAAAGCTCCGCGCCACTTTCCAGAGATTCACCCCCTCGTCCATAACCTTCTTGTACTGTTTAAACGCCTGATTCAGGGCGGCGGTGGACAGCAGCACCATAGACGTAAATATTGCTATGGCCACAACTACCTCTATGAGAGTAAAACCTCTACGGTATTTCATCTGACCTGCCAGATTTAGGCTTGTACTTAAACAGCACTACACGGTAGTCTCTTGTAAGCGTATCGTACGTTAGCGTGAAGTCAACCCTGTACAGATATATGTCATACTGCGTCGTAGTGTTTATGAGTATTGACGGTGTGCCCTTTCTCTCAAGTTCCGTTTTCCATGAAATGTCCACTCCATCGCCGAGGGACTCAGTGCCTTGTGCGGCCTTTATGGCAAACGCCCTGAGATAGTTTATTGCCTCCGGGACTTTAGACGAGATTATGTTTGAGTCTCTCACCCTTGCAAGCGACTGAAACCCGATACGAAACAGGTACATGGTAGAGGCTATGCTTGCCGTGAGTATCAGGCCGGCTATCAGGATTTCTATTACCAGAAACCCATCCTGATGTCTTTTATTGCGCGTTTTATCCACCGCAGGGCTCAGTTGTTCATTGTGATATTACCCAACGGGGCAAAAATCTGCACAGTATATTTCATGTCCTTAACGTAAACGTCTATATTGCCTCCGCTTGTTGTACCATTATTAAAAAACATCACAGGGTGTTCCATAGACACATATGCCGCAAGCGGGGGATTGTCTTTTTTTTCGTCAGATTTATCCAGCAGCGGCCACGCCACATCGTTTGCGTAGAGGATACCATCGTCGGCCTTTATAAATATCTCCTCTCCGGTGAGAAACGCCTCCCGCTGAATCTGTGTTACCAGAACGAGCAGCCGCTCCGCCTGAAGCGACGCGGCGTATCTCTTGTACATGTTTATGGAAAAGGGAACCGTCACGCCAAGCACAGCGGCAATCAGCGCCATCACTATCAGCAACTCTATGAGGGTAAACCCTTTTTGCCTCAAAACTTGATATTCCCCACGCTCATAACAGTAAGTATCATGGATATGACGATAAAGCCCACTACCATTCCCATCACCGTTATAATCAGCGGCTCTACCAGGATGACTATCTTTTTGATTGTCCTCTTGAATCTATCGTCAAACACATTGAAAAGCTCTAAAAAAATCTCCTTCATATTGCCGCTTTTCTCTCCCACTGTTATCATGTTGGCCGCTATCTCAGGCAGCAGCTCAATCTGAGAGAACACCCCGCCTATCGGCCTGCCCTCTTTTATCAGCTTAATCGCCGGTTCCAGCGACTGCTTTACCTTCACATTTTGTATTAAGTCTATGGAAAACCTCAACGCCTTGATAAACTCTATCCCGCTTGAGAGCATCGTATACATCGAATACGAAAACCTCGACAGCTCAAGATTTATTATCATAGTCCTCATTAGGGGAATCGAAAGGGCATAGGAGTAACCGGCGTGAATTAATCTCTTCATATCAACCAATTTAAAAAACGCCACCCCCAGCACTAAGGCTGCAACGATGACCTTTACGCTCATAAACTCAGACGCCTTTAACAACATCTTAGAGGCAAGCGGCAAAGTAAGCAGTTGGTCCTGCCCAAAGACGGTAAAAAATCGCGGTATGATGAACTTAAATATGACAAACAGGGTAACACAACTGGCGATTACCAGGAAAATCGGATATGTGAGGGCGTTTCTTATCTCCGCCCTGAACTGAATCTGAAACTGCAGGTGTGCCGCAATCTGCTCAAAGGACATGCGCAGGTTGCCCACGCTCTCACCCACGCGAATAAGCGACACCATGAGTGTGTTAAAGAGGCCGCTCTTTTCAAAGGACTCCGCAACGCTCTTGCCCGCCCTGATGTCCTTGAGCGCGTTGGAGAGGGTTTCTCTGAGGGCCGCGTTTGATACTGTGCCGATTATCGTCTCTATGGAGTTGTCTATCCTGAGGCCCGCCTTCAGCAGCACGCTTAGCTCTCTTGCCATATTGTAAAGGTCTGAGTCCTTTACCTTTTTACTCTTAAATCCAAGGCCGCTTTGTTTTGACGCCGCGGCTGACGCCTCTATTGACACGACCCTCAATCCCTTGTCTTTAAGCTGAAGGCGCGCCTCCTTTACGTCCGGGGCAGAGACAGAGCCTCTGATTTCCTTGCCGATTTGGTCAACGCAAAGGTATTTATAACTGCCCACAGGACCCTCGCGCCGCAGCACCTTTGATTACCCAGGGCAAACTCATTAGAAATTGCCTCCCTTATTTTTGTCATTCCGGCTTGTCCGGAATCTGTCCTTACGCCTCAGAATATGCACAATCATTATGAAACTCCCACTAAAGGGAAGATTCCGGACAAGCCGGAATGACGGAAAGAGACAAGCCGGAACGATTGCATAGATATTTCTTGCTTTATTTTCCAAATGCGTTTGCCCTGATTGACTACCACGCCGCAGCGCCATTGATTATCTTTAACAGGTTATTAAAGCTCGTCACGAGACCCTCAGAACCTCCTCCACCGTCGTCGTGCCGGCAATTACCTTTAACAGGCCGTCCTCTCTTAGTGTCCTGAAGCCGTGATGTTCTATAAGGGATTTCCTCATAGCGATTATTGACTGCTCCTTCAGGAATTGCTCCTTGAGGTCCTCCGCGTATTTAAAGACCTCATATACGGCAATCATGCCGCGGTAGCCTGTGCCAGCGCACTTGCGGCAGCCTGTGCCGCGTTTCATATCGAGCTTAAGTCCAAGAACATCCTTATATCTTTCATAGAGCTGCATAATGGGATACTTATCCAGCAGCGCCTTTGACGGCTCAAACGGCTTTGAGCAAAACGGGCAGTTTCTCCTTATAATCCTCTGCGCTATGATGCCCAAAATTGACGCGTTTAAGAGATACCCCTCAAGCCCCATCTCAATAAGCCTGAACAGGCTGCTTGGGGCGTCGTTGGTGTGCAGCGTGGACAGGACAAGGTGTCCTGTGAGGGCCGATTGTACGGCCACGGCGGCGGTCTCCGGGTCTCTTATCTCACCGACCATGATAACATCAGGGTCATGCCGTAAGATAGACCGCAGACAGGCCGCAAAGGACAGCCCTATCTCGTCCTTGACCTGTATTTGATTTATCCCGTCAATTTTATATTCCACGGGGTCCTCGACCGTGATTATCTTTTTTTCTTTTTTGTCCAGGCTTGACAGCATTGAATAGAGCGACGTGGTCTTACCTGAGCCTGTTGGGCCGGTGACCAGCAATATCCCATAGGGCATGTTGATTAATTCCATGATTGTCGGCTCAACATCCTTTTCTATTCCCAGCTTTGTTATGTCAAACGTCAGGCGCTCCCTGTATAACAGCCTCATCACCACGCCCTCGCCGATGGCAAAGGGGATGGAGGAGACACGGACGTCAATCAGGGTTGCCGATATCTTGGTGCTGAACTTCCCGTCCTGGGGCAGCCTCTTTTCGGCGATGTCCAGCCTTGCAAGGAGTTTGACGCGTGAGACGAGGGCAAGGAAGAGTTTTTCGTTGACCGTCTCAGACTCATGAAGTACGCCGTCTATCCTGAGCTTGATGCGGCTGGCCGACTCGGATGGCTCCATGTGGATGTCTGAGGCCCTAAGCTCTACGGCGTTGCTGAGGATATTATTCAGAAACTTGATTACAGGGGCCTCTGAGGCCATTTCCCGCAGCAGCTCCGGGTTGTCGTCAACAGTCAGTGAGACGAGGTCTTTGTCAAAGGTTAAAAGCGGCCTTGACAGCTCATTAATCACCTGCTCGGCGGCAAGCATCAGGTTGACGCGGCAGCCCAGAACCTTTGACGCGTAATCTAAGGCTGACGATTTTAGTGGATCATTGGTGATAAAGACAATGGAGCGGCACTTAACGGGCGAGTCATCAACACCACCCTCAAACTCAGCCGATATGGGCAGATACCTTTGCCTCAGGAGATATTCAGTGTCTATTAGGCCGGTAATCTTCGCATAGAAATCCGCGTCTATCTCAGGCATGGATTCTCTGTCAAACAGTGGGATGTCCATCTGTTTTGACAGGGCGGCCATCAGTTGGATTTCATTTACCGCACCCATGCTGATGAGTATTTGCCCTACATACCCGCCGACTTCTTTCTGCAGCTCAAGCGCCTTATTTATCTCGCTGTCACCGATGTCGAAGAGTTCGGTCAGTACCTCGCCTATGAACATTGGGGGGCGCTCCGGTTGCGGCCAGTTGTGGTGCTACCAGTTTTTGATGATCTTGTCATCCATCTTGCCATTCGGCCCGAGAGAGAGTAAATCAAATCGGCCATGCTCGCCGGGACACTTGTACTGGTAATCCCTGTGCCATGGGTCCTGGGGAATAATCTGCTTTGAAAGATACGGCCCGCGCCAGAGCTTATCCTGTGAGGCAATCAGCTCATTCAAGTCGGTGGGACACCTGCCCACATCAAGATAAAATGACTGCACCGACGTTGACAGAAGCTCTATCTGGGCTGTTGTGAGCTGCTCTTTCGAACTCTCAAACCGTTGTAAAATATTTGGCGCTATCAGCGAGGCGATAAGGCCGATTATCATTACGACTATCAGGATTTCAATAAGCGTAAAGCCCCGTTGTGTGGCTACCCGACGTAAAAGCACCGTATCTGTTATCATAATATGTATTAAAACATTTATTGTCATATAATGTCAATACGTCAGGGCAAACACATTGGCCTAAGGATTAAAGACGAAGGGAGTAACTCCCCTTCACCCCGTAAATCTCGCATAGTTTTATCTGTCGAATTTGGGCTGCCGCCGACAAGACGGGGGATTATCCCCACGTTGGTGGCTTCGGGACTCCACCTTTACAATCCCGTCTGTATAAATATAGTATAATGAACTAAGTGGCACAGGTTGTAATCGGATAATGAATAACGAAGAGAGCTGGGGTAGATTAATACAGGAATTTTTGCTGGAATGCGCCGACTCCATTGGCCTTATTGAGCGCGGCCTTCTGGAGCTGGAGACCAATCCGAAAAATAAGGGTCTGATAGACGATGTCTTCCGCCACACGCACACCGTAAAAGGCAACTGCCTGATGCTCGGCTTTACCAAACTTGAGGAACTTACACACTCGGCTGAGACCGTCATGGAGCTTCTGCGAGACGGCATGATTACTATGGACGGCGGCGTCAGCTCAACCCTGCTTTCTGTGGTGGACTGCGTTGTCGCCACCCTTAAATCTATTGAGAAAACGGGCACGGAGGGAGATGGCGATTACACAGAGCTGATGGGCAGACTTCAGCACATTCAGGCAGCGGCGGCCACGTCGGCTGGGGCGGGTTTCAGCGAAAATACAGCGGCAGAGCCTCCAGACGGCGGCGGCTCAACATTCAACACTGAGGACTCATCACTAAACCTTGAAACTGTAGCCCTGCCGATTTCGCGCCTCAATACCCTGATGAACGTAGTCGGCACAGTCCTTGTGACGTTTAATCAACTGCGCTACTCACTTACTCAAAATCGCGGCGATTACCATCAGCTCCTTGACACAATGGAGCAGCAGATACAAAACCTTCAGGATGAGGTATTACAATACCGCCTCCAGCCGGTCGGGCATATTTGGAATACATTCCATCGCCTCGTAAGGGAGGTTGCCGTTGACTCCGGCAAGAAGGTCTATCTGCAGATGAAGGGAGAGGACACAGAGGTTGACCGCTCTGTACTCATATCGCTCAAAAATATACTTGGCCATCTGATTCGCAACGCAATAGACCATGGAATAGAGCCGCCTGAGGTGAGGCTCTCCCGCGGGAAACCCGCAGTGGGCAGGGTTTTGCTGTCAGGGGAGCAAAGACATGGCAACATATACATGGAAATCTCCGATGACGGCGCTGGAATTGACGTCGGCAAGGTCAGGGAAAAGGCGGTGGCGCTGGGACTTCTCACGCCTCAGCAGGCGTCTGCCATAGACAACACCTCTGCGTTTAACCTGATTATGGAGCCTGGTTTTTCCACCGCTGACTCGCTGAGCATGGTCTCAGGGCGCGGCATAGGAATGGATGTAGTGAAAAGCACGGTGGAAAAGGCGGGCGGTGTGCTCTCAGTCTCAAGCACTGTCGGCAAAGGGACATGTTTTTCTATACGCGTCCCCCAATCCATGGCAATCGTCCCTGTGCTGGTGGTTCGCTCAATGGATGAGCGATTCGCCATTCCACAGGTAAATGTGATTGAACTGGTTTCTTTTTACGGCGATGAGGTAAAGGAAAAAGTTCAGATGAAACTGAACTCCCCGATGGTCAGCTCACGCGGGCGGCTCGTGCCTATGGTAAGATTAAGCCAGATACAGGGGCAATATGGGGATGGCGGGGGGCATGAACTGCTGTCAAAGGGGCAGTGCCATGTGGTGATGCTGCGGTCTGAGGGGGGTGAGTTTGGCCTTGAGGTTGATGGGGCGGACGAGCTTGCCAATCTGGTCATCAAGCCGTTAGCCCGAATTTTTTCACATATAAACATACTGTCAGGCAGCGCCGTTATGCCTGATGGGACGGTGTCATTTCTGCTGAACATAGAGGAGGTCCGAAAAGAGGGCATTTGCAGGGTTGACACAGATTAAAAAATTAGCATAGGAGGGTTATTATGCCGCAAAAAACGATATTGATAGTAGATGACAGTTCACTGGCGCGTATGATGGTAAAGAATGTTGTATCACAGGCGTTTCCACAATGGGAGATTCTGGAGGCGGCAACGGCGGATGACGGCCTCAACAAGGTGAAAAACCAGCCGGTATCGGCAGCCCTTTTGGATTTTAATATGCCGGGTATGAACGGAATAGATATGGCCGCCAAGCTGATGGAGCTAGACCCTAAGATAAGCATTCATCTGGTCACGGCTAATATTCAGGAGACGATGCGCCAGCGGGCTGAGGCTATGGGGATAGGGTTTATAAAGAAACCCGTATCCAAAGACGACATCGTGAGGATAATAGGCGCCATTGAGGGAGGACAATAGCCGATGGAATTAAGCGAAATGGAACAGGATGCGCTCAAGGAGTTTTTCAATATGGGGCTGGGGGTGGCCGCCGATTCTCTTAGTAAGATGGTCAAAAAGGAGATTCTGTTGTCGCTGCCGCAGCTCGCGGTGGTCAGCCATCGGGAGGCGGTCAATTTGATTGATCATAAGGATGATGGAAAGCTCGTCGCGGTAAGACAAATCTTCCTTGGAGAGCTTTGTGGAACTTCGCTTTTGATATTTCCTGGCGGCAAGAGCCTTGAGCTGGTCAGAACCCTGCTTGGAGACGATGTCCCGCTTGAGACACTCACCGAACTTGAGCAGGATACGTTGCTTGACGTGGGCAATGTTATCTTAAATGCCTTTCTCGGCAGTTTTACGCAGATGATGACCGTCGAATTCGAATTTGAGGCGGCGGAATTCCTGAAGGCCGATTGTGAGTCATTGCTTGACATATCCGCTCACAGATTATCATGCTCACAAGACAGCGAGACGGACACCAGCCAGGCGTTTTTTCTGATGATGGACTTCAAAACGGCAGAGGACGAACTAAAGCATAACTCCCTGAGGGGATACGTAGTGCTGCTTTTTTCTAAAGAGGCGATGGTGACATTAAAACGGGAAATCGCAAGAATTATTGCCGGACTGTAGGATTAACCTTAGCTTATGACCGAATTTGAATCAGATTTTTTACTCTCTATACTGGACAAGAGCCAGGATGGGATTATCATTCTTGACGGGGAAATGCACATTGTGTTTTGGAACCGCTGGATGGAAAAGACATCCCGCATCAGAAGAGCCAGCGTAACAGGCATGGTCCTAACTGAGGCATTTCCAGAGATTGCCGATACCCGTGTTATGCAGGGGATAGACAACGCCATTTCGCGTGGCCTGCCCACTATGCTGTCCCACAGATTGACCAACAGGCCGTTTCCCTTGTTTCAGCCCGCGCTTGACCCCGAAGTCAGTGAGCGCATGTGCCAGGCCATCCACATAAGCGGCATACGCCAAAAGGATAAGACATTCATGTGCGTACTGCAAATCCAGGACATAACCACCATGGTATCACGCGAACTGCTGCTGCGCCATCAGACAGAATTGCTGGAGACGGCCAAAGAGGCGGCCTTTAGCGCGAGTAAGGCAAAGGGGGATTTTCTGGCTAATATGAGCCACGAGATACGTACCCCCATGAATGCTATTATCGGCATGACGCACCTTCTTTTTAAGACCCCGCTGGATGAGAAACAACTGGACTATCTTTCAAAGGTGCAGTCATCGGCTAACTCATTATTAGGGATAATAAACGACATTCTGGATTTTTCAAAGATCGAGGCAGGCAGACTTGAAATAGAGAACATACCCTTTCACCTGGATGAGGTGCTGCATAACATATCTGATTTGATTACGATTAAGACCGACGAGAAGAACCTTGAGTTTTGTTTTTCTATCGCCAAAAACGTACCCTTAGTGCTGATAGGAGACCCTCTGCGTTTGGGACAGATATTGACAAACCTCGCCAACAACGCCGTTAAATTCACATCCGAAGGCGAGATAATTATACACATCGAGGCCGAAGAGGTAACCGATGAGAGTGTTTATCTCCATTTTTCGGTAAAGGACACGGGGATTGGATTGACACGCCAGCAAATCGGCAATTTGTTTCAAGCGTTTTCCCAGGCAGACACATCCACAACGCGGCACTACGGGGGTACAGGGCTTGGGTTAAGCATAAGCAAACGGCTGGTTGAGATGATGAGCGGCAGGATATGGGTGGAAAGCGAGCCGGGCGTTGGCTCTTCGTTTCATTTCACCGCCCGCTTCGCAAGGCAAAACGCGGAGAGACGCCGTTTTCGCCTGCCAAAAGATGAGTACGTGGGGCTGCGCGTTCTGCTTGCCGATGACAATCCCGCCTCGCGTGATATATTAAAGGATACGCTCTCGTCATTTTCTTTCAGGGTAACGCCGGTTGCCTCAGGCAAAGAGGCGCTGGCCGAATTGAAACAACAAGAGGATAATCCATATGATTTAGTATTTGTTGACTGGAAGATGCCCCAGATGGACGGCATTGAAACAATCATGGCGATAAATAAACTCCTCCCACAAAGCAAAATTCCAAAGATTATAATGGTTACCGCGTATGGCAGGGAGGAGGTTCTTAACGCGGCCAAGGGCGTGCCAATGGATTCGTTTCTTATCAAGCCCGTAAGCCTGTCCGTTATGTATGATACAATACTGTCTGTCTTTGGTGACGACACCACAAGGACGAGTTGTACATCTGCCCTAGCCGAGAAGGAAATCGAAGGGCTGGATAAACTCAGAGGGGCGCGTGTCCTTCTGGTAGAGGACAACGATATAAACCGTCAGGTAGCGACCGAACTGTTGGAGACAAAGGGTTTTAGTGTGGAAACGGCGATAAACGGGGCAGAGGCAGTGGCCGCCGTCTCTAAAAACACCTATGACGCCGTGTTGATGGACATTCAGATGCCGGTCATGGACGGCTACGAGGCAACCAGAGCCATACGCGCGAAGAAGGAATTCAGAGATATTCCCATTATAGCCATGACCGCTAACGTCCTCTCAGGAGACAGCGAAAAATGTATCGCCGCAGGAATGAACGGCCATATTGGAAAACCATTTGAGCCTGCCGCGCTCTATAGTATGCTTGTACGCTGGGTAAAGCTACGGGAATTTTTACCGGAGGCTGGTAAGACGCCGACGCCCCCTGCAACCAGCCCCAAGGTAATCCTGCCCTCTGGATTTAAGAAAGTTGACACAATGATGGGGTTAAGGAGGATTGGCGGCAACACTGCCCTTTATGTTAGAATGCTCAACGAGTTCCGGGACAAATACAGGGACTTTATGGATGTGCTTAGAGATGGATTGTCCGGGGGAAACCCTGATGTGTATAGAATGGTTCATACAATGTCTGGAGTTGCTGGCACCATCGGGGCAAATGACCTTCATCAGGCATCGCAGCGCCTTGAACGGGCGCTCAAGGAGACATTTAAAGATGGCGGGACACCCGACTTAGAGCCGCTGACAGAGACGTTCCGGTTCGAACTTGAAGAGGTGATAGAAGACCTGTCAAGGCTTGGCGAGGCTAAAAAACCATCAGAGGCCGCCAAGGAGGCTGGGAACGAATGTGCCGCGCCAGATGTATCGGCCATAAAAGTTGACGAGATACTGAGTGCCCGGCTGCATAATTTGGCGGCGCTCCTTGAAAGCGGTGATTCAGACGCCGCCATTGAGCTGGACGCCTTAAAAAAGATGCTGGCTGGCTATCCCAAAATCGAGGCTCTTGCTATGATAAAACAACAAATGGAAGACTACGATTATGATAAGGCGTTGGGGACACTTGCAATGTTTGCCAGGACGCTAAAAATTCAATTGCGGGAATAAGAGGAGGCACTTATGGAACAGGCGATGGAGCTAAGGCGGCCAACGATTCTTATTGTGGATGATGAGAAAACCAATATAGACGTGCTTGTTAATCTGTTAAATGGTGAATTCCGCACTATTATAGCAAAGAGCGCCGAGCAGGCACTGAAGCGTTTAGAGTCAAAAGAGGAGCGGGCGGATTTAATCCTTCTGGATATATTAATGCCGGAGATGGATGGCTATGAGCTTTGCCGAAGGATAAAAAACAATATATTTACTAAGAATATTCCCATTATGTTCATCACCGCGTTAAGCATGGTGGAGGATGAGGTCAGGGGATTTGAGATGGGTGCGGTTGACTATATTACAAAGCCTTTCATAGCGCCTATTGTTTTGGCAAGGGTTCGCACGCATATCGAATTAAAATTAAAAAGAGACTTGTGCGAGGTACTGGCAATGGAGGACGGCCTCACTGGAATCCCAAATCGCAGGAAATTTGACGAGTTTTTAGAATTTCAATGGAACGCCATACAAAGGAGAAAAAACCCCTTATCTCTCATGTTAATTGATGTAGATTTTTTCAAGCGGTATAACGACAACTATGGCCACGGAGAAGGAGATGACTGCCTGAGGAAAGTCGCGCACGCGCTAAAAGGCGCAGTGCCGAGGGCGATGGACTTTGTTGCAAGATATGGCGGTGAGGAATTTGCCTGCGTACTTCCGGATACTGACGCAGAGGGCAGTGTTGCGGTTGCAAAACGGCTTGTCAATGCCGTGGCCGCCCTTCAAATACCGCACGAGTTTTCCGAAGCGGCAAATCATATTACCGTGAGCATAGGGGTTTCCACAATAACGCCCCCCGTTTGGGGGGACGCCCCACTTTTGTTGGAAACCGCGGATTTAGCGCTTTATAAATCAAAGGCCTCTGGCAGAAATAGGGTAAGCTCTATAGCATGTGAAAAGCCCCAATGTTAGAGGTCGCCAAAATTATTATTTCAATTATTTTATCATGTATGTTACCATATTTGTTATGTTGAGAAAGGCTATACTGCCCGCTGCCGGACTTGGGACGAGGTTTTTGCCGGTTACGAAGGCCTCCCCTAAGGAGATGCTCCCTATTGTTGATAAACCGCTGATACAGTACTCTGTTGAGGAGTGCGAACGCTGCGGCATAAGGGAATTCATTATAATAACGGGTAAAAACAAGCGGGCAATCGAAGACCATTTCGACCAGTTTTCGGAACTTGATGAGGTTCTAAAGCAAAAAGGCCTCGACAATCTCATTGAGGAAATCCACAGGCACGACGAATCCCATTTTGCCTATATCAGGCAGAGCAGACCACTGGGCCTTGGCCATGCCATATTGTGCGCGAAGGCCTTTGTGAAAGACGAACCCTTTGCAGTCCTGCTCGGTGACGACATCATAGACCCCGAAGACACGCTTCTTATGGAGATGATAGAGATATACAAGAAGTACCGCTCCCCTGTGATAGCGCTTCAGGAGGTGCCAGACGATGAGGTGTCGAAATACGGTATAATTGATGGTGAGACGGTCACAGATTTCGGCCCCCGCAATATCCCAAAACAACTGTACAAGATAAACGCCCTTGTGGAAAAGCCAAAGAAAGAGGACGCCCCGTCTAATCTGGCCGTCATAGGCAGGTACATCTTAACATCGGATATCTTTGAGGCCCTTGAGGCCATAAAACCAGGCAGGGGCGGTGAGTACCAGCTCACCGACGCCCTTAATCTGCTCCTTTCCAGCCGTGTTGTCTACGGCTACCTGTTTAAGGGCAACAGATACGACGCTGGCGACAAATTTGGCTTCCTTAAGGCCACCATAGAACTGTCTCTAAAAAGGCCGGAGTTTTCCGAGAATTTGAAAAACTACCTTAAATCTCTGACCGCGGGACTTTGAACCCTGATTATGTAATGCAACCGGCAGCACGCCGGACATAGGCCAAAAATAGGTGGCACAACGGGTGGCACATCGCGTAAAACTGTTCCTGTATGTGGCTGTAAACATCGTCTTTATACTGATTGCGCAGGTGCCGCCAAGCTGCTTCTCCGATACCCTGCCCTCTGCCCTGCCTCTCACCGTTGATGACGCCATAAGATTAACTATAGAAAAAAATACGGGAATAGAGGCCGAGGGCTATAATCCCAAAATCTCTGAGGCCGATATCCTCGTCAACAAAGGGGAATTCGACCCTTCCATGAATCTTGGCCTGGACGAGACGTATGACAGACAAAAGCAGTCCCTTGATATAAACAGTACGGCGGAGGGGCAAATAGACTACGGCTTGTCATTATCCGGCAAGGCCGTAACAGGCACTTTGTATGAGCTGAAGTGGCAGAATTACAGGTACAACGGCAACTCTCCATTTCTGAATCTGTATTCATATTACTCGTCGGGGTTGTCGCTGACATTAACGCAGCCGCTTTTAAAGGGTTTCGGGGTTGACATACAACTGACGAACCTCAACGTGGCAAAAAACACGCTTCAGATGAAAAAACACGCATATGGCACGGCCATCGTTGCGAAGGTCTCTGAGGCCGTCAAAGACTACTGGGACCTTGTCTCGGCGAGAAAAAACATAGAGGCCGCCGCAACTGCCCTGACCCTGGCCCAAAAGACCTGCGACGAGGTCAACGCCCGTATCAAGGCGGGCATGGCTGCCCCTGTGGACATTTATACGGCCGAGGCCGAGACGGCAGTAAGAGAAGAGGCCGTTCTGGAGGCGGAGAAAAACGCCACAAACGCCGAGAACACGCTTAAAGGGATTATGAATATTGAGCTTACCGGCACAAGCCTTGAGACCGTATCAAGGCCGCCTGACCCTGCCCTGCCCCCGCCTCTGGAGTCTATTGTGCAACAGGCGTATCAAAGCCGCCAGGACTATCATCAAGCACTCTTAAACAAGAAAAACAAGGAACTCCTCGCAAGCTACTATAAAAACCAACTGCTGCCTGACCTCAACGCCGTGGCCAGCTACGGGCAGTCCGGCCTCAACGGGCAGTATCACAGCACGATAGACGACCTTACGTCTGGGAACTATTTTTCATGGAAATTCGGCCTCGTGCTGAACGTCCCTATCTTCAACTGGAAAAACCGCGGCAATCTGATGAAGGCCGACTTCGAGGCAAGACAATCCGACGCCGCCTTGAGGGAAATCAAAAAAACAATCGCACTTGAGGCCGCCGAGGCATACAACAACCTTACTTATGCAATAAAAAAAATAAAGGCGGCAGGGAAATCCCTCTTAGCGGCAGAAAAACTGCTTGAAGCCGAACAGGGAAAATTCAGTGCTGGCCTTTCAACACTGAATGATTTGTTGAAATTCCAGCGCGACTATGCCTCTGCTGTCTATGACGAGGCAAAGTCCAGGGCCGACTATGCGAAGTCCCTCGTTGAACTCAACAGGGTTCAGGGGCTGCTACCATGATTGCCGGGACTACCGCCCTGATCTTTGTCGTGGCCGTTATTCGGCTCATCGAAATTATACCTCTCTCTGATTATAAACACTGGCCGGTGCTTGACCTCCATATAAATCTTCCCGACATACTCGCTTAAAATCCCTATGAACATCAACTGAATCCCGCCAAAGAGGTAAATCGGCAGCACAATTGAGGCCCAGCCGGGTATGGCGATGCCTTTGAGCTTACTTGCTATCGTCCATAACCCCAGCATGACGGCGGCAATAAAATTTACAAACCCCAGCACGAAGGCAATCCTGAGCGGGAAATTGCTAAACGACGTTATCCCCTCAACGGCAAACGAGACCATCTTCTTAAGGGGGTATTTTGTCGTGCCGGCAAAGCGCTTCTCCCTCTTGTAGGTAACAATAGAGTGTTTAAACCCCATTGCGGGAAACATCCCCCTGAGAAACCTGTTTACCTCGCCATATCTCTGAAACGCGTCAAGGGCCGCCCTTGATAACAGCCTGTAATCGGCGTGGTTGTATATGAGATTAACCCCCATCAATGTCATAATCTTATAAAATGCAAGGGCTGTGGCGCGCTTAAAAAAAGTGTCCTCCTGCCTGTTATCCCTGACTCCATAGACGATGTCCGCCCCGCCTTCGCACCTTTTTATCATCTCCTCAATAATCTCCGGCGGGTCCTGAAGGTCGGCGTCCAAAGATACGGCCATATCGCCGCTGGCATGGTATAAGCCCGCCGTCAGGGCTGGCTGATGCCCAAAGTTGCCGCTGAATGAGATAGTTTTGACTCGTTTATCTTTCATTGCAAGCCCCCTCAGCGCTGAAAGCGTCCCGTCTGACGAACCATCGTCAACATAGATTACCTCATAGTCGTCTATCAGAGCCTTTTCCACGTATGCCCTCATGAGGGTATCTAAACGCCTGTAAACCTCATCAATTACCTGTTCCTCGTTAAAGCACGGGATGACGACACTCAGCTTCACAGGGCTTTACCTCCATTTTTGAACATTCTCAGTTGCGCAGGTTGATGTTGCATTTCCCATATTTTTGCGTATTTTACAAACGTATAAAACCCATATAAAACCGCCAGAATAAACCCATGTATGCCGTCGAGAAACCCAAACCTCAGGAAATACATCTTTATAAATGTCGCAATTGGGCGTATGGCAAGCGAGACAACACCCGCGCTCCCTGTGGCTTTTTCCTTAGCTGATAGGGTTGAGTAGTTGTCCATCTTGGCGATGAACTCAGGGATGCTATCGTATGTGTAGTGCTCAATGGGATGCTTTAGGAAACCCGTCTTGCCATTTACGACAACCTTTTCATGTACTTGCCTCGGCTCAAGCCTGCCCTTTTCTTTTTTAAACAACCGAAGTGTGTAGTCCGGCCTCCAGCCGCCGTGCTTTATCCAGCGGCCTAAGAAAAAATTCTTTCTGGGGCAATAAAAGCCGTCAAGGGCCGTATCCTTGAGCGCGGCAGAGATTTCATCCACCAACTCCGGCGTGAACCTCTCGTCAGAGTCAAGGATGAATATCCACGGGCCTGAGGCCAAATCCACGGCCGCCTGTTTTTGAGCGGCAAACCCCTGCCATTGCCTTGTATAAACCCTATCCGTATATCTCTTGCATACCTGCACGGTGTCGTCTTCGCTTTCGGCGTCAACGACGACTATCTCTGAGGCCGTGGCCGCACTCTCAAGGGCCGCCGCTATACGGTACTGCTCGTTTTTTGTCACGATAACCACGGAAACTCCTCTCATAAGCCGACAGACTTCCTCCATTTCAGTTACAGAACATTATACAGACCACCACCGTCAATTATAGAACGTTACCCCAAGAAAATCAATTATACGTTCAGCCCTTTTTTCATATGTGAAGTTTTTCACAAGTGCCTGTCCTGCCGCGGCCATTTTTTCTGCCACATCGGGGTTGTCTATGAGGGTTCTCAGGGCGCTGCTCAGGGACTGGACATCGCCGGGCGTAAAGAACACCGCGTCTTTGCCGTCGGTTAGAATTTCTCTTATGCCGGGGATATCCGATGCGACAATGGGGCAGCCTGATGCCATATATTCAAACATCTTCAGCGGTGATGAGTACATAGACACTGACTCGGCGAGATTCGGGACGACGGCAATCTTTGCCTCCATCATGTATTTCAGGACTTCTGTGTGGCTGAGCTGCCCAACAAAATTAACCCTCTGCCCAAGCCCCATAGAATCAGCCAGTCCGCGCAGCTCACACAGTCTCTTAAGCCCCTGTCCACCACCGGCCACAACGAGTGTCTCGCCGGGAAGGCGTCCCATCGCCTCAATAAGCAGGTCAATCCCCTTCCAGCGGTAAAACCCTCCGGCATAAAAGATATACCCATGGCGCCGCTTCCCGTACGCCAACGTGGCCTCAAACATATCGCCCCTGACGGCGTCTGGAATAGTTATTGAGTGAATGTTGCAGAGCGAAAACATGGTAACGAGGTCAGCACGCAGCCTCTCAGTGATGGTGACAACCGCCCCTATGCCCGCATAAACACTCCTCTCCCACCGTGCCATGCGCTGCCGCTTCCTTGTATTTTCCGTAGTAAGATGAAATATCTCATGGGCTTCAAACACAACCGGCATCTGGTAAAGCCCTCTCATACGCAGGAGAAACCGCGCCGTCTTGAGGTGTCTTACGAAGATTACGCCGTCTTTCTTATCCTGGCGCCACAGATACCACATAAGGGCGGAGTTAAAGACCATTCCAATGGAAACTCTCCCTCTTACCATTGGCAGAAATACGATCTCAAGATTGGGGTGGGGGCTGAGGCCGTAATGGTTTAAGAGGGCCTCCTGCGGCACCAGTCCTTCTAAGCAACTGCTGCGGCCGGTTATCAGTTTGACGGCAGCGCCGGCCCTGGCAAGTGCATGGGCGGTGTTTATGATTTGAATAAACCGTGCCCGCGGAAGTAACATCAACTCAGGGACGGGATAAAAAATAGTCATGAGTCTGATCTGCCACCGGGCACGCGCAACCCTGCCATAAAGCCGGTTAGAATAGAAAACAACATGCCGGTTTCGTGATGGAGGGTGGTATCGAAAATCCCTCCGACAAAAATTACGAGGGCGGCGCCGAGGGCCGCATATTTTATTTCCTGTTCGAATGCTCCACCACTAATGCTAAGCCACCTGCGAATGAAACCTAGGCCGATAACAAGGAGCGAACAAAGCCCGGCAGCCCCGCTTTGAACGGCGGCGTTAAGATAGACGCTGTGGGCGTCGTAAACGCTCCGGCCTCCCTCTATCGCGGCCGGATATGTATATTTGAAATTATTAAGCCCTGTGCCCAATGCCCGTGTCCGCTCAATAACCCTAACCGCGTAGTTCCATATATAAAACCTGCGGATGAGGGAATCCCCCGAAGAGAGCTTTGTCCACATGGGTTTAAACACGTACGCCGCAAAGAGGGCAAAGGCGGCAAATCCAGCGGCTAACGCCTTTGATATAATTGAGCCTCGATTCGCCAAGGCAACGATGGCCAAAAAAATAAACAACGTAACAAAGGCAGCCCTCATTGTTGTCATCACGGTAGCCGTTATTGTGATAAAGAGTAAAAACACCGCTGCCGCCCGCATCGCTTTTGTTCTTATGCCAGAGAAAACGATAGTTCCAATAAGGGCGTTTGAGACTATTATCAGATACATGGCGGTGTAGTTATAGTGTCCGAGCATGTGCAAATCGAGGGGCTTATGAAACCGACAGGCCTCCACAATGCCAAAGACGGCCATGGCCGCCGTAGCTGTGTACAGACATCGCAATATCGTGGCGATACGCCTTTGGCCTGTCAAAGAAGCGGCGATAAAAAATAGCACGGCGATGCGCGTAACATCTTTCAGCCCTTTGAGATACTCAAGGGCGTCCGAGGCGAACAAACCGCTAAAAACAGAGGTAAGAAAAAACGCAATAAAGCCATATTCCAGCAGCCCAAGGTGAATGCGAACCTCCCGTCTGTGAAGCTGAATAAAAAAGACAGGTATCATAAAACCGTACAAGGCTATCAGCTTGACGCTCTCGGAAAACACCAGAGACACGACAAAGGCAATAAACGCGGCGTACTGTATATTTTTCAGAATCTCTTTAAACGATACACGCATTTAGCATATTATAATATATTCCGGTATAATATATTTTGGATGGAGTTCTGGAAGCCGCCAACGAGCGGCAGGTGGAAATCAACAGATAAAGCGTGGGCAAAAATACGGGTGAAGGGGGGTTACCCCCCTTCGTCTTTGACGTAAGGCCGTCCCCGTACAGATTATTTACTGCAGGAGCTTTAAGACGTTTTGTGGCAGTGAGTTTGCCTGTGCCAGAACAGATATTCCAGCCTGTTGTAATATGTTGTACTTTGTCATGTTTGCCGTTTCCGCCGCGAAGTCGGCGTCCATAATCCTTGACTCGGACGCTTGAGTGGCCTCATTTACAGAGTCAATATTAGTGATAACAGCGTTAAACTCGTTGCTCTTGGCGCCCATACTTGACTTTGCCGCGATAACGATGTTCAATGCCCCGTCAATGATGGCTATGGTGTTTGACGCCCGTGATGTATATCCGGTGTGGGAGGTCGGGTCGGCCACCTGAAGCGAGGCAAGCCCTGTGTAGGTGATAGCGGCCTTTGCGGTATCGCTGTACGCGTAAGGCGCAGGGGTCTCGTTAGGCACAAACGCGGCATTAGCCACGCTGGCCGTATATACATTGCCGGCCGCCGTATGGATGTCTTTCAAAAACATCATAGGCCCGAACTTCCCCAGGGTATTAAACGTGTTTCCACCCATGGCGTCTGTGTTCATTGAGGGAAGCGTTATGGAGATAGATGAGTCTGACGCCGAGTAGCTCGTAAATATGCGCGAGGTGAAGAGACCTGAAATGAGCTTGTTGTCATTGAACTTGGTCTGTTCGGATATTCCCCCTACCTGTTCGATTAGGGCGTCAACTTCCATCTGCATGTTTGCGATATCAGTGACGCCGTACTGCCCGGACATCGCCTGGACGGCCAACTCCCTTATCCTCTGCAGGTCATTGGTCATCTCGTCCATGCCGCTTTGGGCAGTCTGCGCTATGGACAAACCATCGGACGCGTTCCTTGAGGCTACGGTAAGCCCCCTTGTCTGGGAGTTCATCCTTGTTGCTATCGCCAGGCCAGCCGCGTCGTCCGCCGCCGAATTAATCCTATAACCTGACGACAAACGCTGCATCGCCTGTGCCTGAGGCACTTGTGTAGATCTCAAGTTCCTCTGGGCGTCAATTGACATAATGTTCGTGTTAATTGCAAAACCAGCCATCGTGCACCTCCATGCCTTGATTGAATAGTTTAATCAATAGTCAATTAATCCTATTTTATGTTGTTTATCATTCTGTTCCATTCTATCTGTCCCATCAGGCGCTATGTAAGCAACTATCGTGCCAGCCATCTGTTTATAAGGAAATACGCCCTCCGCGGCTTTTTCTATTTCCTGTTGGCGTGAATAAAATTTTCCTATTGGGAAAAAATTTCCCGCTTTCCAGCTCCGTTGCGGCGCGTAAAAATTGACCCGACAAAATAGAATCAATTATGCTATAATCAGCAGCGGTGGCAAGCCGGAGGCAGTATAAATGTCTGATTCATTGAAGAGAAAAGATGTCTAAGACAGAGATATTAATTGTAGAAGACGAATGGATAATAGCGACGAACCTTAGGTCCACGCTTGAGGATTTGGGGTATGGGGTTACGTCTGTAGTGCTCTCCGGTGAGGACGCCATAAAACATGCCGAGGCGGAAAGGCCGGGCGTTGTCCTTATGGACATTACCCTGCGCGGCCAGATGGATGGTGTTGCGGCGGCGGATGCGATAAAGGCGCTTTATGACATACCGGTTGTGTATCTTACGTCAAACACGGACGAGGCCACATTCGACCGTGTGAAGGACAGTGAATCGTTTGGCTATATCATTAAACCCTTTGAAAAGATGGAATTAAAATACGCGGTAGAGATGGCCGTATATAAGCATAAGATGGAAAATGTGGTGAAGGAAAAGACCAGGCAGCTTGAAGAGCTGAACAGGAATCTTGAGATAAGGGTAAAAGAGGAGATAGAGAAGGGTTTGCAGAAGGAGCACCTGCTTATTCATCAGTCGAAGCTTGTGTCTATGGGTGAGATGATGGTTGCCATATCGCACCAGTGGAGGCAGCCGCTAAATGTAATAGGGCTGCTTGTGCAGGACCTTGAGGAGGCCTATGAATTTGGCGAAATCTCTAAGGATTACGTTACGGAGATGACGCGGGATTCCATGGCCCAGCTCAATCTTATGTCGAAGACGATAACAGATTTCAGGGATTTCTTTAAACCGTCTGGAGAAAAAAGCCATTTCAGCGTAAAGGCCGCCATAGAAGAGTGTATTTCGTTAATCAAACTCCAGTATGAAAACAACCAGATATACATAGATTTTGTTGCACAAAACGTAAACGTGGGGGCGCGCGCCCTCAGCGATTCCCCGCGTATATCCGAAATAACGATATTCAGCTATCCAGAGGAATACAAACAGGTACTCTTAAACCTGATAATCAACGCCAGAGACGCCATAAGGGAAAAGAGGCGGCGGGACTTTTTCAGCACGGGCTACAGGGGTGAAATCTCCATCAGTCTGACCGACCTGCGTGACAGCGTGGTTGTGGAGGTAAGAGACAACGGCCCTGGTATATCTGCCGGAGTCATTGACAGGGTATTCGAGCCGTATTTTACGACAAAGGAGGACGGCA
>JADFYL010000058.1 GCA_015233045.1 Nitrospirota bacterium
AAGCAAGAGGCTCAAGGAATATGACAAGTCAATTCAGATAGTCGGCGTGGAGCCGATTTTAGGTCATAAGATTCAGGGCCTGAAAAACATGGGCGAATCCATCGTGCCCGGCCTGTTTGACCCCTCGCGCCTTGATGAAAAAATCAACGTCAACGACGACGAGGCATACTCAACCTCAAGGGACCTCGCGGTTAGAGAGGGTCTTTTCGTAGGCATGAGCAGCGGGGCGGCGGTATTTGCGGCGCTGAAAAAGGCGAAGGAGATGAAAGACGGCGTACTGGTCGTAATACTGCCCGACAGAGGAGACAGGTATTTAAGCACGTCGTTGTTTAAGTCTATTTGTGCCGATTGCCCGCCCTAAGCGTAAAGATTAAAGAATAAAGACGAAGGGGGGGTAACCCCCCCTTCACCCCGTATTAGGGGCTATATAGGCGTGTATTTCGTTACTCTGTTGCGTCCCTGTTTTTTAGAATTATACAGGGCGATATCAGCCTCGTGCAACATCTGCAGGTAGTCTTTTAAGTCCTTTCGATACTCTGTCACGCCCATACTTATCGTAGCGTTTATCTGATAGTCACCGGATGTGATTGTCATAAGCCCTACGGCGTCTCTAATCCGGTCCGCTAGGAGTACGGCATTCTCTTCATTTGTCTCAGTTGAGATTATAATAAACTCCTCACCGCCATATCTTCCCAATGAATCGGTGTTGCGCAGCATGCCGCAGACTTTTTTGGAGACGCTTTTCAGTACCTCATCGCCTGCCAGATGACCGTATGTATCGTTAACTTTTTTGAAATGATCCAGATCGAACATTATTAAAGAGAACGCATTTCCATACCTTTTTGACTTGTTGAATTCCTGTTCAAGATGTTTTTCTATATAACCCCTGTTATAGACACAAGTCATCGCGTCGTAATTAGTCATAAGTTTAAGGGCATTGTTGGCGTCAACTACCTCGTCCACAATCTTCTGAGACTCGGCGGACTCGGTCATGTCCTGAATGGTCATACAGATCAGGGCTGTCCGGCTATCGGTGTCCAATATCGGGATAAACGTGCAATCCTGATACATATACCCCGCGTCGCCCGTTATCTGGCGGCTATGCTGAAATCTGAACAAATACGGCCTTTGCTTCCACGAGACAAACGAATAACTCTTCAGTATCTGGAGACTCTGGAATTTCATCTCAAGCCAATTCCTTGACAGATATGGGAATATGTCGAATAAGTCTTTCCCCACCGCGTTTTCACGGCTTACGCCGCTATGTTTAGACATAAAACTATTCCACACTACCACGCGATACGATAGATCAAGCACCACAACGCCGACACTTAAGCTGTCAACTATGGATTTACTGAAATAATCTCCGATGTCTTGTGTAATTGTTTCCATAAATCGTCACATCTCAGAAAGTAGCCTCTGAAGCGCCTTCTGTACTGCTTCAATTGCCTGTTCGGACATAAATATTAACAAATCGCTCTTAAACTGTTTGTCTTTCAGGTTGAACGTTATCTTAACCATCAGCGTATGGTCCCATTTCAACTGGCTTCTTTGAAATGAGCTATAAGCAAACTTTGTTAAATCAATATTGTCAGCCAACACTACCGGAGGCTTGAAAGACATATCCCCGTTAAATAGTTGATTTGCAATCCCGTTTAAACACGCACTGGCTATGATGTTTGTCAGCTCAAGCATTATTTCAATTTCCTGCGAGTGATCAGAAACACTATCAAGGCCGAAAATCCCGGCAACGGTTTTAACTGTCTGACTGTTAAATATCACAATGGCCTGGCCATCAACCTGCGTCCCGTGAGAAAATGACTGCCCCAATGCCGTCACAGAGTCTGAGATAGAGAAAACCGTATCTTGTAAGACCTTCTCCGCAACCTTCTCGGCCTCAAGTATCTCAATCTCAGGGACAGATAAATCAACGAAAGACCTCAACAGCCTCGCAAGCTTGTCACCAGCTTGCCCTAACGCCAGATTAAAAGTCTCTTTTAATAAATCCTTCTCATCGTCTGTAAGACTAATTTTTAACATGAAATCCATTTTCTTTGAGGACTTTAATAATTTGTTCCTTGTTGAAAGGTTTTTTCAAATAGCCGATAGCCCCGGAAGCCTTCACCATCTCCTCAACTCCGGGCTGGATATCGGCACTCAGCACGATTGCCTTTATGGCCATCCCGTGTTCTTTAAGGTGTTGCAGCACCTCGTAGCCGGTCATCTCAGGCATCGTCAGGTCTAACATTAACAGGTCAACTTTATAAGCGTGGCAGGCCGCACACGCCTCTTTGCCATTTGACCCTTCTGTCACCACAATATCCTCATAATTCAGTATAGACAGCATCTCCTTCCTGACATAACGTTTGGCCACATTTGAATCATCCACTAAGAGTAACGAAAAACTCACAACACACCTCGCTCGTATCAGTAATTGTCCACTGAGGTTGATTTTATCACAGAACCGGCGCTCATTGCAACATCATAGCGTCCCGTGCCTACCTTTGAGGACGGCGAGGACGGCTGGCAAGCGCCACAATACAATCAAATTTTTTAAATAAATCATATTCGTACAGATTTTCGGGGTGTTGATTTTGTTCTGATATGGGATACACTGCAACGTCTGAATCGCTAATACTGTAGGCTTCACCGTTATAAAACAGGTATGGAAAGAGATCAAATTCGAGGTTGTCTGAAAATCCAACCCGCCAGCGCCTCGTGGCGTCTGTTTTTTTTAACTCCCGAAGCAACGGGCCAACAACGCTTTGCGGCTTCCAGTCATATGTGGTTACAACATGTAATGAGGCAAGAGGCCCTGCGATTAGTATAATCAGGATAAGGCAAATAAGGCATGTGCCGGCCCTCATAAACCACATCCCAATAATACGGGCGTCTAATGCCCCGTCCGCAATAATACCGCCCGTTAAGACAATCATGGGCAGCCAAAACACATGGTTGCGCGTAAAGCCCAGCGACAATCCCGCCGCCGCGTGTGCCCCACAGGCCAACAAAAACGAGGTCGCCAGCACGGATAAAATAATAAGGGCGGCAGGTGTTAAGGTTCTTTTTTTTACCATTATATTTAATATAAACAACGCGATAAGGATAAGCATTGTTGGCAGCATAATATCACGAATTATCATTTCGAAATTCCACAGGTGAAATCCCCATTTTGAAAACAGGCATTCGGTTATCAGCGCTTTGAGGATAGTTGCGGGGGCCTCGTTTATTTCGCTGTTCACCACGGCAGCCGAGATTATTGTCTTAATGACGTTAATATACAGCAACGCCAGAGGCAAAGAAGAAAAGCACATAATAGCGCTTCCCATCTCAAAGACCTTCTTAAGCAGGATATTCTTAACCGGGCCGTAGGGCTTGCTGGTGGCCGCACAGGCATTTTTAGTATGGTACATCACGGCAAGGAATGCAAGATTTATAGGCACAATGGTGTATAAACTTGTCAGCATCGCCCCAAGCGCGGTGAAATTCAGGGCGCTGATAAGAAAAACCATAGACTTATCATAGTCTTTTAAGAGTGTTGGATACAAGATAACAAGAAACAGTTCGCAATACACCGCGCCGAGGGCTATTGCATATCCCCTTGCGAGGATGGATAAATCGAATATGAAGTAATTAGACAGGCACAGCGTCAGCACGAGTAACTTTAGTGGCCTGTTTCTTAACGCGGTCTCTATAGTAAGCGCGATTGATACCACATAGATGATGCCAAAAAAAACTGCGGGTAATCGTATTGCCGGCACTCCCATGAAATTGCCCAATCGCCCGAAGATGTTAACTGACAGATAAATCAGCACAGAGTTCAGCAGGTGGTTGTTTGTTGTCGAATAGTCTGAAACAGCGCTATTGAAATTCCGTGCGAATCTAAAATAGGTGAGGGCCTCGTCATAGATTACTCCGGTATAGCAGGCCTTGTACATCCTTAGAATCACTGCCGACAGGACTACAGCAACAAAACACCCGATGTAAAGTTTGTGTATTATAATAGAGCCGTGTACTATACTACGACCATGTTGTTGTGAGTTAGTTCCCGGCATCGCGTGTAGATTTTACCATATATGTTATTTTTTGACATAGTTTTATTACTACAGGTATAATTCTTACCATGACGGGGCAGTTTAGAATCTGGGGGGGATGATGCTTAAGGTGTTTTCTTTGATTTTTGGGACGTATTTTGTTGGGGCGTTGATAGTCGAGATAAGCAAGAGGCTGTCGCAGGACTCAACCAATAACAAAACGTTTTGCGAGCGAAGGTTTCTGCCGCGGTTCAAGCTATCAACGATAATTAGAAGGCTAACCGGCAGGGCATGAGTGACACGACCAGAGTTCTGGAAGCAGCCAACGAGGGGGATTATCCCCCTTCGTCAAGTGCCATTGATTTAATCATCCCGCCTTTTTACTTAAAACTAAAACCCTTCTGAAACACCGAAACGCAGGCGGCAACGACATAGCTGTCATACATGATACCACTATTTTTTGTTATCTCGCCGATAGCCATATCTATCCCAAGTGCGGGGCGATAGGGCCTATGGTTGGCCATGGCCTCAATCACGTCGGCAACACAGATTATCCTCGCCTCCAATAATATGTCTGTCCCTTTAAGGCCTTGGGGATACCCTGAGCCGTCCATACGCTCGTGATGTTGCAATACAATCTGCGCGATTGGTTGGGCGAAGTCTATACCTTTTAATATATCGTAACCGATCTGCGAGTGTTCTTTGATAAGATTAAACTCGGCGGGCTTGAGCCTACCCGGTCGGCTTAATATCTCAGACGGCACATATATCTTGCCCAAATCATGGATTGAGGACGACACTATCACGCCCTCCTTTTGCTCTTCACTCAGGCCCATTTCCTCTGCAATAGCGCGGGACAGTTTGCTTACCCTTTGTTGATGTCCGGCTGTGTATGGGTCTCTGACCTCTACCGAGGCGCACATCGCCTCTATTATCGCGTTTGTGTTGGTGCGAAGTTTATCAAGGCTGTCCATCAAGTCTTTTGTGCGTTCCTGTACGACGGTTTCAAGCTGCTCCGTATATACGCTAAGTTCCCTTTCCATTTCCTTACGGTGGGAGATATTCTCTACCATTGCAATTCCATACGCAACGCCACCGCGCTCATCCCTTACGAAATTAGCGATAACGTTTACCCATATGATGTCTCCATTTTTCCTGACATAGTGTTTCTCCATTTTATATGAGGGTATAATGGCGTCTGTTACCTGTCTTACGAGCTCCATATGTTTGTTGAGATGTTCCTCATGGGTTAACTCATGGTATTTGAGCTTTTTGAATTCGTCCTCGGTATACCCCATCATCTGGCACAGGGTGTTGTTGACCTTAATGAAATAGCCGTTGTTGTCTGTTACCGCTATTCCCAATGGGCTGTCCTCGAATATCCTGCGAAATCTGTCTTCGCTTTCCCTCAGGGCCAGTTCGATATGTTTAAGTTCGGTAATATCGTGTGCCATGACAAAAACACCGCTTACTGTTCCATCTTTTTCGTCGAAGTGGGGGATATATTTGACGGAGATAATCTTGAGCGTTCCATCTTTCAGCTCTATGGAGTTGTCAAACTGCACCTTATGTCCAGATAACGCCGTTAACATATTATCTATGGTGGCTTCGTGATAGTCATTCCCCAGTATTTCCTGGCGGCGCTTGCCTATAATCTCAGTACGTGAATATCCAAACCAGTCCTCATAAAGTTTGTTGGCGAAGAGGTAGCGTGTCTCGCTGTCTATATAAGCAACCAGTGCAGGCAGAGAATCCGTAACGAGACGCAGAAAATCCTCTTTATCTTGTAGTTTATTTTCGTTGGCGAGGCGTTTTTCTATTTCCTGTTGCAGTTGTTTGTTCATTTCAACTATCTCCAAAGTCTTTTGGCCAACAAGTCTCTTCAGGTGTTTCCGGTATTCCACAAGTTCGTTTTCCATCAGGACGCGCTCCGTAATATCTACGCCGATAGATACTATGTCAACCTCCTCATCGTGCCGGATTAACGAGACTATGAAATAATATGTAATTTTGTTATTGTCCTTAGTCAACAGCGAAAGCTCCTGGTCTGCCTTACCGTTTTCAACCGCTGCCTGAAATGTGTTATTGGCGAGGTTTTTATCGCCGTCTATGAAGAAATCGGCCACGGACATCATTCTTATCTCATCAGGCGAATACCCCGTCACTTCCACCAGGTTTTCGTTCCACTTAAAGACTTTCCCTGAATTGTCAAATATGAAAAAGATACCGGGCAGTGTGTCAATAATGGCGTTAAGCTCTGTGAATTTATCCTCTAATGTTGTATGTATCACCTTGATTGTATTGAGCATATGATTAAAGGTCATGGACAAAATCCCTATTTCTCCGTCGGGCCTTATTTCAATCCTTTTAGAGATATCTCCCTCCGAAATTTGCCGGGCTATTTTTGTAAGATGAGTTAACGGGCCGGTTATATGTCCAACGAGATAGGCTAAGGTAAGCACTATAAAGCCTATCAGCAGGAGGTAGCTTATAATCAAAAAGTTTCTCAACACAACCAACGGCTCCATAAACTCGGACTTGTCAATCTTAACGACGATCCCCCAGTCCGCCTGAGCTATATAACGCGTGGTGCCAATGACGTCTTTTCCCCTGTAATCGACATAAGAACTGAATATGCGTTGCCTCTTAAGCAATGCCTGAATTATAAGTACGGTCACGTTGTCTTTAGATATTTTATGAACAAAGGCGGCGTTTTTATCGTGGCGAAGCGGGACAATAAATAACGCGCCGCCGGTTTCGTCTCTCTTTGCCAGCACAGTCTCGCCCGTCTTGCCTAATCCAGTGTAATCGTCCGTAATGTTAATGAGGTATTTCCCGTCTAGTATGGCGTTGACATAGCCTATTGTCGTGCCTGCGAAGATGAGTGGGCAGGAAAACCAGATGTCGGGCGTATTGTCATTTTTGTCCTTAATGGTGTCGACAATGCCGCACCTGTTCATACCTTTTGCCAAAAAATGTTCGTTGTCTAAGCGTGTGGCGATTTTTGAGGCGTTTGTCGAATAAATAACGTTGCCGGTTATGCCAACGAGCGAGATTTCGTGGAATATCGGGACAGTGTTCATAATGTCATTTAACAATCTCGCAAGATTGTCCCTTGATTGATTGTCCATGTTTCTGGCGTATAGTTCGAACTGCTGTTTCAGATTTGGCCTGTTTGCAATCATCTTGACATCGTCGGAGAACCTGTCGAACAGTACGTTTATTCTGGATTCCTGGACAGCGGCGGTTGCCTCAAGTTGATTTTCCAGGGATTTCATTAAACTTCCCCTGCAGTGGTGGTAGATGACAACCCCGCTTATGGATATAGGTATGATGGACACTGCCAGTACTATAGTTATGAATTTCCTTCTTATGCTCATACGCATCTCCTAATCCCGGTTAAATCTCTTGGGGTTTTATTCCCCGCTGCTTGCGAGTGAGAGACGCGACCCGCATGTCGCCTAAATGCTCATCATACTTGTCGAAATACTGCTTCAATGCCTGCTGAACAATCCAGCTTTTGCTCATTTGCGGCTCTTTGGCATAGCCATCGAGGGTATCACAAACACATTCTTGTCCACTTTCGCCGAGATTACTACTTTAGCCGCTTTCATAGTAATATAGTAATATTTATTAATACTTTAATACAAGTGTTGGTTAAGGCTAAGCAATTTGGGCGACGCGCAGGTGCAAGTTGCTTTTATCACATCCAATCAATTAGAATTTCATTGTCCCTGTGGAAAATCGGCTTATGAGAAAACTTATCGAGTTATTGATATTACTAACTGCGTTGGTTTATTTGCCGTCTGCGTTTGCTGAGACGCTAATGGTCGCGGTTGATAATGTGACGGTTCATGATCAGCCGGAGCTGTCCTCTGATATCAGGTTTCAGCTCTATCGGGGGATGGAAATAACCCCTGAGCAGAGGTCGCAACATGGCAGCGTTACATGGGTTAGGTTTGATATTCGCGGCCATCAGTTCTGGGCAGTCGAAAAACAGGACAATACCACAGAGCCACTTTTATCACGCAAAGTTAATATTGATTTCTGTGACGGCGGCGATAAGAAAATCGTCGTTAATAAGAAACTGCGCACCTTGACCGTCTTCAATAGGAACGACAGCGGCTGGGAGGCCGCAAAGCAATACTCCATCGGCCTTGGCAAGGGCACCGGACTGCGCGCGGAGACACACACAATTACCCGTCCCTACGCCTATCTGACCCTCAGGGGCAACAGAAAATTTGATCTTTTCGAAAGCACCGGCAATGCCCTCTCTAAGGCCCTTGGCGGTGAGGCCGTGATTGTCCTTGATAAGAAAGCCAATACTCTGGCCCTCTACCACCTGAGGCACGGTAAGCTCGACGGCGAGGAGCCGCAGATGTATTCATGCGGGGAAAAAGTTGTTGCCGGTGATTATGTCGTGGAATTCGCAGAAGATAAATTTAACCTGATTATTAATAAAGACCTGTATCCTAAGACGAAAAAGTTCGACCGCCAAACCCCCGAAGGCACTTATTACATCGCGAGGAAAAATCCCGTAAGCCGCTTCGGCCTCGACCCTGATACAAACAGCGCAATGCCCTCCCTGCAGCTCAGCTACCCGAATTCCTTCGACGCATGGGATGGCCTGCGTTATGGACTAATCTCCATAGAACAGTATAAACGCATCACCGCGGCCACGCTGAACATGAAACTCCCACCGCAAGATACCGCGCTGGGGAATCTTATCATGATTCACGGCGGTGGCAATGACGACTGGACCGCCGGGTGTATCGCACTAGAGGACGAGGATATGAAGGAACTCCTCGACAGGGTTGGCCCTCATACATGCGTGGAAATCAAGTAACCACCTAAGTGAAAAGCGTACTCGTTGGAATGAGCGGAGGGGTTGACTCCTCTGTAACCGCTTATTTATTACAGAAAGAAGGTTACCGCGTCCATGGCTTGAGCCTCATGTTTTGGGAAACGAGGTTTGACTCCGGTACAACCGTCTGCTGTTCCATTGACTCGGCGCTCGACGCGGCAAAAACGGCCGCCATTCTTGGGGTCAGCCATAGTGCCAAGGACGTGCGCGTTGAGTTTATGGAACGAGTCATAGAGCCATTTATCGCTGGCTACAGAGACGGCCTCACGCCAAACCCCTGCGTCTTATGCAATAAACATGTGAAATTCCCAGTGCTTCTTGACACGGCAAATGAGATGGGGATTGATTTTATTGCAACAGGGCACTATGCGGGAATTGTGAATCAGCGCTTAACCATTGCCACAGATAAAAAGAAAGACCAGTCATATTTTCTCTATCCCCTGACCCGTGCGATGCTGTCCCGGCTGGTACTGCCTCTCGGAGGGTTGACAAAGGACGAGGTGCGCGAAGTTGCACTTAGCCTGAACCTGCCCGCGGCCACGCGCCCTGAAAGCCAGGAGATATGTTTTGTCGCGGACTGCGATTACGGGAAGTTCATCAGGGGTTACGACGGCGGCGTCAGTCGTGACGGCCCGATTATAGATATGGAAGGCAACCGAATCGGCACGCATCATGGCCTCTACGCCTACACGCTTGGGCAGCGGCGGAGAATCGGCGTCCCCGCCAAAGAGCCGCTCTACGTAATAGGAATAGATATGGCAACTAATACCATTAGGGTCGGGCAGCGGCAGTTTGCAGTAGCCCATGAGTGTATCGTGGGTGATTTAAACATGCTCGTTGACATCATCTTCCCCGCCTCGCTGGATGTAAAGATACGGTCAGCCGGGCGGCTCATCCCCGCCCTTGTCAGCGGCGTTGGCGCCCAAAAGGTAAAAGTCGTCTTTGAGAGGCCAGAGTGGTCTCCCGCACCCGGACAAAGCGCGGTATTTTATGATGAGGGCACGGTGATTGGCGGAGGGGTTATTGTATGAATAGCGGTGTTTTGTTTATAATGTGCGACGCTGGTGTATGAGGATGGCTAAAAATATATTATGAAGGATTGGAGATACGATGAAAAAGACTATTGAACTTGCCGGGAGGGTAAAACACCTGCCACCCTATTTGTTCGACAAGATTGACAAACTCAAAAAACAGGCGAGGGCAAAGGGTGTGGATTTAATTGATTTGAGCATAGGAGACCCGGACATCCCAACGCCCGCCCACATTGTGGAGGCCCTTCAGTCAGCCGCCCCCAAGCCGGAACATCATCGCTATCCCGCGTACGAGGGCATGTTGGCCTATAGGGAGGCGGTTGCCCGTTGGTATCTAAGGCGTTTTGGCGTCACCCTTGACCCCGGCACTGAGGTGCTGTCTCTGATTGGCTCAAAGGAGGGGATTGGGCATCTGCCGCTGGCCTATGTAAATCCGGGGGATATTGTCTTGTGTCCTTCGCCGGGTTATCCAGTGTATTCCATAGGGACGATGTTTGCCGGAGGTAAGCCGTATCTGATGCCCCTGAGGGAAGTCAACGGTTATTTCCCTGATTTTTCCGCCATCCCCCGCGATGTGCTCAATCGGACAAAGCTGATGTTCTTAAACTATCCCAATAACCCTACAAGCGCGGTTTGCGGCAGGGAGCAGTTTATGGAGGCCGTTGAGCTTGCGCATAAGTATAATTTTATAATTTGCCACGACGCCGCATATTCGGAGGTCTATTTTAATGGCAAAAAGCCGATGAGCTTTCTTGAGATTGACGGTGCCAGAGATGTGGCCGTAGAGCTTCATTCACTGTCAAAGACATATAATATGACGGGCTGGAGGATAGGATTTGCCGTAGGCAATGCCGATATAATATTTGGGCTTGGCAAGATAAAGACTAACCTTGACTCCGGCGTATTTCAGGCGGTGCAGGAGGCGGCGGTGGCCGCTATTGAAACAGACGACTCAGTCCTCGCGCCGTTGCGGGACACATACCGGGCGCGCCGCGACACACTCTATGATGGACTTAGGGCAATAGGCATAGAGGCCATGAGGCCGGATGCCACGTTTTACCTCTGGGCAAAAGTCCCCGCGCGGTTTAATTCTGAGTCCTTCGCCGTCCATCTGCTTGAGAACGCGGGCATCTCCGCCACCCCCGGCAACGGCTTTGGCGAGGCAGGGGAGGGCTATATCAGGTTTGCCCTTACCGTGGATGTCGAGAGAATGAAAGAGGCCGTTGAAAGAATGAGAAAGATAATCTGAAGGCATATATCGGCGTTGGCTCAAATGTTGGCGATAGGCACAGCAACTGCCGCCGTGCCATTGAACTGATGGAACGCGCAGGCGTGGCGGTCACGGCACAGAGCGGCATGTATGAGACAAAGGCGTGGGGGGTGGTGAATCAGCCGGATTTCATTAATATGTGCGTTGAGATTGAGACGCGTCTGAACCCAGTTCAGCTCCTTGACGCACTTCAGGCAATAGAGATACAAACGGGCAGGCGTAAGTCATATAAATGGGGTCCGCGGGAGGTTGACCTTGACATCCTGTTTTACGGCGAACAGGCAATTGACGAGGAGCGCCTTAAAATCCCCCACCCGTATGCCCACCTGAGAGGATTTGTCCTTGAGCCGCTTGCGGAAATAGCCCCGGAGTTCGTGCATCCGGTTATAGGGGAAACAATAGGGCAACTGCTTCGCAGACTTCAAACCCCTTAATAAGCTGATTGATTTACTAATCCTACGGGCAGTAATGACAAAATTACTCATATGTTTACAACTTCGTATGATATCCTATACCCCTCTGATATTCTACAAAAAATGTTATACTTATGCACATGCCAACGGAGGGATCACTTTCATGTATAAGCTTAGTGACAGGAGTATGAGAGAGAAGGCGGGCGGAGGGGCTAAGACTGTCTTGATTATTGATGACGATGACGCTATTCGTTTGCTGATTCGTAATATTCTGGAGCCTGATTATGTCATCTTTGAGGCGAAGGACGCCGCAAGTGCGCTCACGCAGATCGGGGAGTCGGATTTCGACGTTATTCTGGTTGACCACCATCTCGGTGGGCGCGACGGCCTTGATCTTTTGATTGAGCTGCGGCAGGACAGGAAGGTTGATTCAGTCATTGTATTTATGGCCGCCGATACGTCGCGCGATCTGACCGCCGCGGCATTCAGGGAAAACGCCGATGATTTCATCGGTAAGCCCATCAACCGGCGGCTCTTTAAATACGCCGTCAGTGAGGCGCTGCAAAAAAAAGAAACAGGGCGCCAACTGCGTGAGGCCGTTTCCGCGGCGAAGCTCGAAGAGTCGAAAAACCTCCTCATCGCTATGGCAAGCCACGAGCTGTACACGCCGCTTCTGCCCTTAATTGGCCTCTCAAACGCCCTCTATAAGCGCAACGAAGAGGATACCATGGACAAAGACGTGCTGTCTGACGGCTTAAAACGCATCGTTGGGGCCGCAAGACAATTGAATGAAATCATCGGGGATATTTTTGAAGTCACCTCTATGAATAAAAACGGCATCCCCCCGCGGATGGAAGATACCGATGTGCGGGCAATGTTTGAAGGGGTTAAGCAAGACTACCGTGAAGCGGCGGCGGAGAAGGGCCTCAATTTATTTGTAACCATGCCGGAGGGTGCGCACACCCTCGTCTCCGATGGGAAAAGACTACGGCAGGTCTTGCGGTTGATTGTTGATAACGCCATTAAATTCACCGAATTCGGCGAGGTGGAAATTGGATTTACAGTGAGTGAGGATGATGATGCCTTATTATTCGTCCGCGACACGGGTACTGGAATCCTGCCAGAATTTCAAAAGCGGCTGTTTGATGTGTTTGAAAAAGAGGATATGAAAAGCGGGATGTCGCCGGGGCTTGGTGTGGGATTATATCTCTGCCGCCGCATCGTTGAACAAATGCTTGGCGGGACGATTGAGGTTGACAGCACATACGGCAGGGGAAGCAAGTTTCAGATAAGGCTTCCAATGCCGCCGCAGATGTAAGTCCACAATTATGCTGAAAGCAAAGTCGAAACTCCGGGTTGTCCTGTTAATCCTATCTGTTAGTCACTAAACACTTCATTGCAGAAAGGGCAGAACTTCCAGTCAAGATTTCTTGGACTGAGGCATTTAGGGCATTTGTGTTTCAACGAATGGCCGCAAAACGGGCAGAAGACGTAATCAGAATTCAACGTCAGCATACATTTTTGACATACAATCATCTCCCTGCTTGATATGCTTGACGTTACCCGCAGTACCTCTTCGAGTGTAGTTATTCCCTGCATAGTCTTCTTAAGGCCATCCTCAATAATTGAATTCATACCGGCGTCAAAGCCGGCGCGGGATATATTGCTCTCTCCAGCCTCCTCGTATATGAGCTTTCTGACCGCTGGATTAGCCGGCAGGATTTCATAAATCCCTATCCTGCCTTTAAAGCCGCGTCCACCGCAGTCGTCACATCCTATTGCCTTGTGGAACTTGATGTCCACGCCCAGATGCTCTCCCTTTAGACCCAGCAATATGAGTTCTTCGAGTGACGGCGTATAGGGCTGTTTGCACGTCTCACAAAGTTTTCTGACAAGGCGCTGGGCAATTATTCCGTTGAGGGAAGATGCCACAAAGTGGCTCTTGATACCCATACCCCTGAGCCTCGTAATTGCGGCAACGGCGGTGGTCGTGTGCAGGGTGCTTATTACAAGATGCCCCGTAATTGAGGCCTGAATGGCTATTTCGGCGGTCTCCGGGTCGCGCATCTCTCCTACCATTATGATGTCCGGGTCTTGTCTCAGGACTGAGCGCAGGGCAGCCGCAAACGAAAGGCCAGCCTTATCGTTTATGTTGACCTGGGTGGCTCCTTTCAGATTATACTCTATGGGGTCTTCAATTGTAACGACATTGCTTCTGTCGTTCATCAGGTGATTCAATGAAGAGTACAAAGTGGTGCTTTTCCCGCTGCCTGTTGGTCCGGTGACGAGCACAAGTCCCTGCGGTTTTTCTATCATCTCCAGCACCATCTGATAATCTCTGTCGGACAATCCTATATCAATTAGCGACAAATTGGACGCCGATGGATCAAGTACCCTGATAACTATCTTTTCGCCAAATTGTGTGGGCAGTGTTGACACTCTTAGGTCAACCCCCTTGCCTTCAACTTTTATTTTTATACCGCCGTCTTGCGGGATGCGTCTTTCAGATATATCCATCTTGGCCATAACCTTTATCCTTGAGACTACCGAGGGGGCGAAGGTCTTTGAAAGCTGTGTAAGGCTGGACATTATGCCGTCAACACGCAACCTGACATTGAAAGAGTTTTCGTGAGGCTCCATGTGTATGTCGCTTGCCTTTGTTTTGATGGCGCTGAAGATTATCTTATTCACGAGTTGAATGACCGGTGGGGATTCGCTGTCTTTTAACAGCTTGTTTGCCTCGCTATAAACATCAATGCGTTCGGTTTTTATGTCCAGTTTGGCGTCTAAATTGTCCTGGTCATTGAAGAGTTCCTTGAGCCTGTCAAAGGTATCAATCTGTGTTGTGCCGGTTGACCTGTCAAGTGTGATTTCAGCGTAATTTCGGCGTATGGCGTTTTCTATCTCAGTTGGCGTGGAAATGACAACCTCAACATCCTTGTTAAGCAGATATTTGACTTCCCTGATGGCGTCTATGTCCATCGGATTGGCCATAGCTATTTCAACGACCCGATTTGTGGCGCTCAATGGGACAAGGACATACCTCAAGGCGAAGTCCTTGTCTATCAATTTGGCAATCTCAGGTTGTATGCCCACAAAAGTCAAATCAATGTACGGCATATTAAGTTGCGACGAAAGTCCGCGCGCGATTTCAGTCTCTGAGGCAAAGTTCATCTTCGTGATAATGTCGCCAAGTTTCTTTTTGGTTGTCTTTTGTTTTTTGAGACATATTTCAAGCTGTTCCGGCTTAATGGTTCCCGCCTCGACGAGTATCTCTCCCAGCATCCTGGGTTTTGTCTTATAGTAATAGCTCTGAATACCCCTTCTTATTTCAGATAACGTTGCGACTACCGGATTTACGCCTTTGCCTGTGACAAACTCCAGGTCTCTGATTGCCCCAAGGTCAAGCGGGTCGGACATTGCCACGGTTATGCGGTTGCCTTTAAAATTGATGGGCAGCACAAGGTGTTTCTCTGCGAGTTTAACGGGGACGGCCTTAATGGTCTCTGCCTCTATGACGCTGTTTTTAAGCTCGACGTACTCAAGGCCCATGTTGTTGGCAAGGGTGTGAACAATGTCCATCTCCGTGGTAAGCCCGAGGTCAATGAGCACCTTGCCGAGTTTGTGTCCAGTTCGTTTTTGCTCGGTCAGGGCGGCATTCAGTTCCTTTTCATTAATGACACCAGCCTCCAGCAAGGTCGCGCCAAGTTTTTTAGCATTAGGGTCTTGTCTGCTCATTCTGATTGTCACAATCTCGTCCTCCGGTTCATGATTAATTCCAACTTGCCAGATGCACTACGGATAGATTATTTGTGTATCCTTAGCCCGAAATTTTTCCACTTAAGATTGTATTCTTTGTTGATAACTTTGCTTTCATAAAAATTATCATCAAAATATGTTTTGGGGTTATATACTTCTTTGCCTTTTTCTTCTGTCCAATTTGATGAGCCAGGATTATATAAACGAACCCCATTAGCAGTATTCTTACATACTACCCAGTGGTCACCGCCTTCAGCTTTACAAAATAATATATGTACATCGTCGGTTTCTATAGACGCCTTGAGAGTGTCTGTCGCACGAACTTCATCATATGTAAGTCCGTACTTTTCTATTGCAGCTTTCATATTTTTCTGAGTGGTGGTTGCTCCGTTCTGAAAAGTATCATAATAGATTTCACACCAACGATGCGGTATTTCAAAATAATCCAAAACCATACGAAGACTTGTAGGCCCACATGTGCTTAAAGTCGGCTGCCATACCTGATACATCGTATTTCTTCTTTTAGGTTTTATTGACATAACCCCCCTTCGTCTGAAATATTAACATCCTTCGCTATTATACACGTTTCAGGGTTTTTATTTCAAACCGCGCCCAAGTAGTTTAAGCAATCCATTAGTATCCGTAGGTGGGGCGGTCAGCCGGAGGCATAAGGGCTGGTGTTATCCCAACAGACCCGTTCAAATTAAACTATGCAAGCCCCTCTCGTTTAAGAACTGCTTCAATATTTGCCCTCAGTCCTGGCATTTCCTTATCTACCGTATCCCAAACCACATGGATATCAACTCCGAAGTACTGGTGTATTAATTTGTCTCTTGCTCCGGCCATTTTTCTCCATGGAATTTCGGGGCATTTGTTTTTCATATCCATGCTTATTCTCTTTGCCGCCTCTCCGATTATTTCCAACTCCCGTATAACACCAGCCTGAACCAAGCTATTATCAATGAAGCTGTCAATGTTCATACCCTTCGTGTATTGTTCGATTCTGCAAACAGCATCATGGATATGTCGTAGATAAACGAAATCATCTCTACACATCAGTAAATCTTTACAAGACTTTTCTTGATATTATCTATCATATAAGGGCTAATAGCAGGTTCGGTCAATAAATCCACCTTAATTCCAAGTGCCTCCGATAGCTCCAGCTCAATGCCTACTATGTCGTAGAGGGTCATCTTTGTCGAAAATTCGACGAGAACATCTATGTCGCTATTAACTGAAAAATCCCCTCTTCCGTAAGAGCCGAATATGGCAATGCTCTTAACCCCGTAAGGTTTAAGGAAATCCACTATCGTATGCTTAATCTCCTGAGTCATTGGCTTCTCTCATTATATCAAATACGATGTAGGTGAAGAACTTTTTCATGCGCATGAAGTCCATCATTTTGACACTGACTGATAATATTCCTTCGCCTGGTCAAGACGGAGAGATTCCGGGTCATTGTCATCAATCATTAGATGGTAAAGCCCGTAGTTCTCTAATATCTCCTCAATCTTGCCGAATGTCTCAATGTCGATCTCAACAGCCAACCTGTTGTTATGAGCATCTACAACATATTTTTTTACTATCTCCAACATATAACAATCCCCCTCTGTTTAACATTATAGAAAATGCAGACTATTTTCTGCAAATGATGGAGAATAAATTTTTTCTGACACCCTCGTCTGGCAGGACAGCGTTCATGCCGGAGGCCACGTCTTAATTTGATGGTGGATTCAGGTCTAACCCTAGAACCGACATAGAGAAGCGAAAAGAGTTAAAAGCCCCCGTGCTTTAA
>JADFYL010000059.1 GCA_015233045.1 Nitrospirota bacterium
ATCTATTAATCAGGCACAAATAGCTGGAATCCCTGTTTTTGACTTTCCCAGAGGGCAGTTGGCTTCCGATAATTTCTCGAAGTTCGGCAAGGAGGTTGCATCGCGTTGTCACATAAAATGAAGAACTTGATGGCAGGGGGCAGCTCACGCCTCGAAAAACGTACATCCAAAAAGAAAAAAGGGCAGGCCGTTAAGGAATATATAAAGCCGCTGGAAAAATCTGAAACGCACCCGCTTGGTCAGCATCTGTCTGAGGAGAAGACCCCGGAGATTGAACTGCCTGATACCCGCACCACGCCCTCCACGCCGCACGGTGACATCGCGCCGGACGACCTCCCCCCCCATGTGCGCGAGAGCCTTAGGATACTCCTGAATAACAACATCACATTGGAGTGTATGCAGGCCATTGAGTCTATGTCCTCGAAGAATAAAGATTTTATGGAGTCATTTATAAAATTAGGCCCCCAGGCGATGGCAGTCTTTTGCAATATCGCCACAGACGAAGACTACGTTATTACAACGAAGATTAAACTTATCTCATTGTTAAACAGGGTCAGCCGCAACGAGATAGTCCACAAACTTTTAAGGCGCGTTGGGGCGGCAATCGAGGCCTTGCGCCGTCTTAAGGAACTCTTATTGCTGCAGTAAATACACCTTATGGCCGTTGAGTTTCTCATAACTGAAGCCGAAAAGGGGCAGAGGCTTGATGTGTATCTGGCGTCACAGACCCGGCTTACGCGCTCGCGAATCAATAAGCTCATTAAAGACGCCCACGTGTCACACAACGGCCAACCGGCAAGGCACGGCTGCAAAATACGCCAGGGCGATGTTGCCATCGTGGATTTCCCACCGCCGGAAGACGGCGAACTAACGCCGCAGGAAATAGAAATTGATGTGCCCTACGAGGACAAGCACCTAATGGTAGTGGACAAACCCCCCGGTATGCCCATGTATCCCGGCGCCGGACACAGGGCAGACACCCTGATGAATGCCGTTAAATGGAGGTCCCCGAGCCTGGCGAACATCGGCGGGCCTTTACGCCCCGGCGTAGTGCATAGAATAGATAAAGACACATCCGGCCTTGTTGTCATAGCCCTTGATGAGCCTTCGTACTACGGCCTTGTTGCGCAGTTTAAAGACAGAACCATCAAAAGAAAATACCTTGCACTGATTTACGGTTCAATGAAGGCACCTGAGGGACAGATAACACTGCCAATAGGACGCTCCAAATCGGACAGGAAAAAGATGTCCACTGTGTCAGACCGGCACAAGTCGGCCATTACGAACTGGCGGACACTGAAGACATTCAAAGGTGCCTCTGTCGTGGAGGCGGTGCTATCTACGGGCAGGACACACCAGATAAGGGTGCATTTCTCGGCCATCGGACACCCCGTACTCGGCGACCAGACCTATGGCCTGAGGACATTTGTCGCGCAGGGTAAGATTCACATCCCGCGACAGATGCTCCATGCCGCCTCGCTTGGATTTGTCCATCCGGTTACGGGGCAGTATCTTGAGTTTAGCAGCCGCCCACCCGCGGATATGGAGCATATCTGTTCCCTCCTTGAGGCAGAATGTTATAATAGCAAATGAACCCGACAAAAAAAGACACGAAAGGGCAGCTCAAAACGTACACGCGCCGCCAGCTCAAAGAGGAAAATGCCATTTGTATCAACAAGGACTGTAAGCTTCGAAAAGGCGGCTGCAAGGGTTTTGAAGGCTGCCCCGGCTATAAAACCATGTAGTGGGGTATCCACATGCTTTTAGACATAGATAAGAAAGAAATCGAAGCGCTCTATACACTTACGCGGCGTGTAGTGGAGGCGTCTGCTGCAAAAAAAATATCCATAGCTACGGCTGAATCATGCACGGGTGGCATGATAGCCGGGTTTATTACCTCAGTGCCGGGAAGCTCGCCGGTGTTTTGCGGCGGGGCGGTGGCTTATTCTAACACACTCAAGGAGAATTTTTTGGGGGTATCACCTGAGACGCTTCGCAATTATGGGGCAGTGAGCCGCCAGACAGCCCTTGAAATGTCACTTGGGATACGGGAAGCAACCGCCGCGGACTTAGGCCTCGCGGTTACAGGCATAGCCGGGCCAACCGGAGGCACACCAGATAAACCCGTGGGACTTGTCTATATATCGCTGAAAGGTCCCAGCCCGATTGAGTTTGTCATAGAATGCCACTTCAATGGTAGCCGCCACAGGATACGCTTTGAAGCCGCAAAAAAAGCCATCGCAATGCTCTATGATGGTGTTCTGGGGGAAATTCAGTGAGTGGCGTATTTCAGACAGAACATTTCCTCACTTCTCCCGCAAATACCTGTTGTAACGCCCATAACTCATAGCGCCGCCAGTATGGAGTGCATTACATATATGTGGAGTGCCATACCATTTATTAGCAGATGCCTAAACCATCAACCCCTATTAATATAAGGATAATAGTTGTGGCACGAGATTTGCTACATTACGTGTACTATGTGTAGTCTGCCATATGAGTTTATTCTATCCGCCGACGCGCCAACCGGAGATGCGCCATGTATCTGAAGGTTGTGCGCGTCGGGCGGCCTGCGCCGGGGGTTAAGGTTATCACATCTGCCGCGGATGTCTATAATATTTTAAATTTGATATCCAGAGAGGACAGGGAAAACCTCTTTGCCGTCCATCTCGACACACAGTGCAGGCTTCTTGGTACGGAGGTCCTCGCCAAAGGCTCTCTGAACATATGCGGCGTGACGCTTCGCGAGGTCTTTAAAACCGCCTGTCTGTACAATACCGCGGCGATTATCCTCGTCCACAATCACACGGGCGGCCAGGCCAGGCCAAGCCAGGACGATTTGCTGCTCACCGACAGGGTAAAGGCCTTTGCAAAACAGATAAATATTGACATCCACGACCATCTTATCATCGGCGACGGCGAAATATACAGCATAGAGAGCAGGGTGCGTTATATAATCCCCCCCAAACACCTCTCGATTGAGAAACTCTTCGATAGGTGTTTGGATGACGATAAGTGTGTTAATGCCCTAAGGAGATTGAACAAAGATATATATGAGTGCAGCCTCTGCATTTATGACAAAAATGACGGCTACGGTTATCTGTACATGAGCCGGGATGACGAAGTCAGGATTATTTTTGATAGTAAATACGCAATACAAGGCGTTGAGGAAGATTACGGATAGAAGTAACAAGTTTGTTGATTCTGCCCCAAAACGCGACTGCCTTTGCCCCTGTGAACTTCCCAAAATTATGAAGAGAGAATCTCTGCGTGAAAATGGTACAATATGTACATATGCGGCAAAATCGGCAACAGGAGGGATAGTAAATGAACGGCAATACATACGAAATAGGCGTTATCGGCGGCGACGGCACTGGCCCTGAGGTCATAAAGGAGAGCGTTAAGGTATTAAAGGCCGCCGCTGCCAGATTTGGATTTAAACTGAACTTTACGGATTATGACTTAAACGGTACAAGGTATTTAAGGACTGGCGAGACGCTGCCGGAGGGCGCGTTAGAGGAACTGAAAAGGCACAAGGCGCTGCTACTGGGGGCAATCGGACACCCCGACGTAAAACCCGGTATCCTCGAAAAGGGAATCCTCCTCAGGCTGCGCTTTGAGCTGGACATGTATATAAACCTGAGGCCGGTTAAGCTTTACCCCGGCGTGCAATGTCCGCTGAAAGACAAAGGGCCGGAGGATATAGACTTCGTCGTAATAAGAGAAAACACAGAGGGCTTATATGCCGGAGCTGGTGGATTTCTCAAGAAAGGTACAAAGGATGAGGTTGCCACACAGGAATCCATAAACACGAGAAAAGGGGTGGAGCGATGCGTCAGATACGCCTTCGACTATACGGCAAGGCGCAACAAGGCAAATAAACTCACACTCTCCGGCAAGACAAACGTGCTGACCTACGCCTTTGATTTGTGGGAGCGTGTCTTTTATGAGGTTGCAAAGGACTATCCCGGCATAAAGCCCGACTACGCGCATGTTGACGCCACAACGATGTGGTTTGTCAAGAATCCCGAATGGTTCGATGTCATAGTTACAGACAATATGTTTGGGGATATAATAACCGACCTTGGTGCTATGATTCAAGGCGGGATGGGGATAGCCGCTGGTGGCAATATAAACCCGGAGGGCACATCCATGTTTGAGCCAATAGGGGGTTCCGCCCCAAAATATACGGGTCAAAATATCATTAATCCACTGGCGGCCATATGTGCCGGGGCAATGATGCTTGAGTACCTTGGCGAGACAGAGGCGGGTCAGACAATAGAGAAGGCCGTTATGGAGGTTACCGCCAAACACATAAAAAACCTTGCGGCAGGGCACATGGGCATCGGTACTGTTGAAGTGGGTGACCTTGTTGCCGGGTATACGGCCAGGATTTGAGCCACGCGTGACATCGAAGGGGCGGATTGATTTATAGAGAAGATAAATTAATCTGTCCCAATAATATTCAGTTTAGTCAATAGCTCCCCTTGTCGTTCTCCAATAATACCCCGTTTTTGTTTTATTGTCTATCGCAAAATATTCAAAATATGAATAGCCTTTTCTATAGCGGGATATACTGCAGCGATAAAACTTAAAGTTTGAGCGGTTTATTGAACGCATTGTTGGAATAAAATGCTTTCCCAACTCCCAAGGCCACCAATCTGGAGATAGTAATATGTATGGCATGACAGTCTTGCTTTTGTCGACTTCCGTACAGTAGGTCGAGAATGTTTCATAACTAAATCTTAGCCAGTAATGTGGAGTGTCCCAGTAAGGTTGACCAGAGCCGATGACAAGTGAACTAACTAAGATATCATAGGCATCCTTTGTAAAATTATCAAGTTTCAGCCTATAAAACTTATAGTCAGAACCATCGAGTATCACCTCTTCACTGTGGCCGGTTCCTTCAAAATATCTCCCCGTGCTAACATTTATTAAATATTCCTCTACCACATCATCCTTACAGGTTTCTGCCATTAATAAACCGAACATCATTGCTAAGAGTATAAGTTTTAAGAGTATTCTAAAAGTTGCCTTCAACATTGTTGTATTATAAATAATTAATGACAGATTTAAATACTATCGAATGTAAAGTTAGAATCTGTTTGATATTGTTCACAATGGAGTTGTGTGCTGATCCATTGTGAGCAATGGTGGCGGTCACATCTGGTAGTTGAGTTCAACTGTGATTCAAGACGGTATCTTAATGCAGTAATTGAGAAAGTACAAATATTGTAATACTGCCGTTGTTGCTACTCTTTTCCGAATTCCTCATCTACCGCGTCTCTAATTTCCCGTGGAACGCTTTCGGGCCAATAACTATCGCATATCTCACCACAGGACATACGAGGGTCGCCCAGCCTTCCCGTGCTATTGGCAGCCAAATCTCCAATAGTGTCTTCTATGTCGGCTATAATCCTCTCATCATAGCTTCCCTTGATGGTGCCTAGTCCAAAAGCATTTAGAAATAAATCCCAAACCTCCTTTGCGTAACCCGCGGGATATGACGCAGCAATTCCACCCAATCCGGCCCTCGTGGCTATGCAATGCGCCCTGCAGTGATAATACTTGTCCAGTCCGCTAGGGTCTATCCCCATCTTATGCGCCTTATACATCGCTCTTGCCATCTTTCTATACTGTGCATACATCTAGAACATCGCGGTTATTTCCTCCAACGAGAATATAGAAGGATTTATCCCAAGTTTGTTAAGTATATCACCTTGTCTGCTCAATCTCAAGCCCTTTCTTAACATTTCAAGAATCGCCGCAATATATGCGTCGGTTTTGCGTCGTTTCTTATCTTGTGCAGCAGCATCGGGGATGTTTTCTTTGGATACATCCAATATATTCTCTTTTTCAGAGCCATCGGCTGTGTATCCTTTTTTCGGGACGTCGGGCAGACTTCCATCAAATTTTCCATCCTCATCTTTAATCCAAAATATCTCTGACATTTTACGTCCTCCTGTGGTTTGGTTTTAGTGCCGCTATTGCGGCTATTTTGATCGCTATAACGCCTTTATGTTTTAAACATATCTAACCATGATTGCAGTCTTTATGATACATAGAATAACACATAATGATTTATTGGTCAAGCAGTAACCAGCAAATATTTACAAGGGTCATAGTCTTATTTTGTCGCGGGACTTCCAATAATTAAGAAGAGAGAATCTATGACAGAACCGTGTGAAAATGCTACAATTACATATAAGCGGCAAAATCGGCACTATGAGGTTTTCTAAATGAACGAAAAGACATATGAGACAGGCATTATTGGCGGCGACCTTGTTGCCAAGCTCGCGGCCAAATTTTGAGGTTCATCACATGAGAGAGCTATACAACCACGCCAAAGACATCATAGACAGCTCCATAGACATGATTATAGCCGTTGATATGGACAGGACAATAATCGGGTTTAACAGGGCTGCAGAGGCGGTATTCGGCTACGAGGCCCATGAGGTGCTGGGCCGTGATATTGATATGTTGTATAATGACCCGGCCGAGAGGCTTGAGATATTTAAGGCACTGGCGGCGACTTCCTGCTATCGGGGCGTCACAGTGAACAAGAGAAAAAACGGCGAGGTGTTTACGAGCTATCTCTCGGCCTCCACGCTCAAAAACAGTGACGGCAAACCTGTCGGTTTCATGGGAATATCTCGTGACATCACAGAGCAAAGACAAACTGAGGAGGCCGTCGTCGCGTCGGAAAAGAGATATCGCGCCCTCGTTGAGAATATGAACGAGTTCGTCGCCGAGGTTGACACCTCAGGGCAGTTGTATTTCGTAAACAAGTATTTCTCTGACAGCACCGGCCATAGTGTGGATTCCCTGATTAATGCGAATTTCTACTCACTTATCCATCCAGATGATGTTGAGGGCTTATCTGCCCGATGCCGACAGGCTATGGACAAGGGCGGACAGATAAGGGGCTGCGAATTCAGATTTAAAAATAAAGACGGCTCGTACATAAATCTTCTCACAAACGCCGACCCTGTGTATGATTATATGGGGAATCTGAGGTCTTTACTGTTCGTATCGTTTGATATTACGGCTATGAAGACGGTTGAAGAGCAGATGAAACACGCCAAAGACACGGCTGAGGCGGCCAACTCGGCAAAAAGCGAGTTCCTTGCCAACATGAGCCACGAACTGCGTACCCCGATGAACGGGATAATCGGAATGGCCGAGCTGCTGCTGGACACACCGCTTAATAAGGAACAGAGAAAATACCTGTCTATGCTTAGGGAATCGGCTGATTCCCTGCTTGGACTGTTAAATGGTATCCTTGATTTCTCAAAAATAGAGGCCGGTAAGCTCGAACTTGAGGAGATTGATTTTGACATCCGCGACGTAATTGAGCATGCCGTCGAATCCCTCAGCGTTCAGGCGCAAAAAAAGGCAATACTGTTCCTATCTCATATCGCACAAGATGTGCCCCATATGGTAAAAGGAGACCCTGTACGCCTCAAACAAATCATCGTCAACCTCGTTGGAAACTCCATCAAATTTACAGAAAAAGGCGAAGTCACCGTCAGGCTTGAGACATTTCCAGATGAGGAAGGAGCGCTTCGCGTCCGTGTGGCGGACACTGGCCCGGGCATCCCCGCTGACAAGGTAAACACAATATTCGAGAGCTTTACGCAGGTTGATGGCTCTACGACGAGGAGATACGGCGGCACAGGCCTGGGGCTTGCCATAACTAAGAAACTTGTGACCCTCATGCAGGGCGAAATAAAAGTTATAAGCGAAGAGAACAGGGGTAGCACATTTGACTTTAGCGTACGCTTCCAAAAGGCAGCGCCGTCCCAACCCCCAACCCATAACGTTATAGCCAAACTTGCCGATAAACGTATGCTGCTGATAGACAGCCACGACCTAAGCAGGACAATCATTTTGGAGATGGCTGAGGCCGCCGGCATGAAAGTCAGCCACGCAAAAGACTCTGTGGCTATCCTCGCCAGCATAGAACAGGCGGCAGAGGCAAACGAGCCTTTCGACATAATACTCTTAGACTCAGGGATTGACGACATAGACCCGCACGACCTGATAGAACTGCTAAAGACCGACCCGCTGACGTTTGAGACAGATGTAATACTGATGGTCCACGGACAGAACAAGGAGGCCGAGAGTCGCTGGAAGGAACTAAACATATGGGGCTCTCTCTCTAAGCCAATAAAGCGCTCCACACTCTATGATTCCATACATCTGGCAATGGGGGGATTTCTGAGTGAGACTTCGGTGGCGAAAACATGTTACACTAAGGCGCCAGAGGCCAGGAGGAGCTATTATAAAATACTACTTGCGGAGGATAATATCGTCAGCCAGGAACTTGCCATAGGTTTAATAGAAAAAAACGGCCATTCCGTATCGGTTGCATGTTCGGGCACAGAGGCCATTGCCGCCCTTGCAAGGAATCGCTTTGATGTCGTGCTTATGGATGTGGAAATGCCGCAGATGAATGGCCTTGAGGCAACACGCTTCATAAGGAACTCGAAATCCGGGGATTTCAACCCCAACATACCCATAATAGCCATGACCGCAAACGCCTTTCAGGATGACAAGGAGCGTTGCCTCAGTGCCGGGATGAACGACTATATCTCCAAGCCTATATCGGTTGTCCAACTGTTAGAAGTGATTGAACGCACGATGGGCGGCCTTTCGGCACAAGGGCAATACCCTCCGGTTGAGGTCAGCAAAAATGATATATTCGACAAAGATGAGCTGTTTAACAGGCTTGACGACGAGGCGTTTATCAAGAAAATCTGTGCCATTTTCATAGATGACGCCGCAGTGCATATGGATAAATTAAAGAACGCCCTTGCCGCGGACAACGCCGCGGAGGTAGAGATCGTCGCGCATACGATAAAGGGTATGACCGCGAATTTAAGTGGTATCAGGGCAAAGAACGAGGCGATGCGAATGGAGATGGCCGCCAGGAAATTAGACCTCTCACAGGCGCATTCGGTCTATCCGCAACTTGAAAAGGAGATTAACGCCTTGCTTGCCGCCATTGCTGATTCAAAATTGATATAAAATAATAAAAAGGGAGGAAGAAAATGAGAATATTAATTGCTGAGGACGATTTTACAAGCCGCACCTTGTTACAGCATTTCCTAAGCCCATATGGAGAGTGTGACGTGACGGTAAACGGTATGGAGGCAGTGGAGGCCTTTATGCTGGCGGTTGATGAGGGACAGCCCTATGACCTCATCTGTTTGGATATTATGATGCCCGAACTGGATGGAATAAAGGCCCTCAAGGCAATACGCGACAAGGAAAGGGACTCAGGCATAGCATCGCATGACGAGGTAAAGATAGTGATGACGACTGCCCTCGACTCCCCTAAGGACGTGATAGAGGCCTACTACAGGGGCGGCTGTACGGACTATCTGACAAAACCTATTGATACGCAAAAGCTGTTGAACCTTCTGAAGGGATATGGCCTGATAGGTAAGTGAAAAGGCGGATAGAGAAATTATAAGGCGACTGATAAGGCGAGTTTATGGCGGCTGGCCCGTTGACTTTAAAAAAAGGGCGTGTGGGTTGCTGGGCCGCCCCGCGCTGAGGACGGCGTATGAGGAGGTGTGGATTAAAAATCCAGACGGGCCGGATGTCTACGCCCATGTGCACAGGCCGCTTAGTACCGACGCTGTGAATGGGGAGTATCCGGGCGTCATAATCGTACCCGGTGGCGCTTCCCCCGGCACGGCCTATGATGGCCTCACTGAGGTCACCGCGGACGATATTGCCGCTCTGGGTACAGTCGTCCTGCATTACGACCCCCAAGGAAGGGGCAGGACAGTCGGCGTTGAGGACTACTGGGGCGTGCGCCATCAGAGAGAACTCTCGGCCATAATCAAACGATTCTTTGATGTAGAGGGCGTAAACCGTGAAAACGTGGGGATTTTGGCCTTCTCCATAGGGATAACGATTGCCGCGGGCGCGCTTTGCAGATTTCCCGTTGCCGACTGCCAGATAAAATACCTGTTTGACTGGGAAGGCCCGTCTAACAGGATTAATATCACAAAAAACGACACGCATGAACCCCTTATGGACTTTCCGATGTCAAATGATGAGTTTTGGAGAGAGCGCGAGGCCGCTGCCTTTATCGGCGGCGTCACCTGCGATTATTTCAGGTATCAGGCCGCCACTGACCACATGCAGGGTACCTATAAGGGGCACGCCATGGAGCTTCTGAATAAGGCCAGTGCGGGTTTGGCCCGCTCAACCAGGTGTAATGACAATCCGCCAAATTGTTATTATGAGGAGGCTCATCCTCAAAGGTATAAATGGGTACCCACGCAGACTAATCAAAATGGCCAAATATTGAAATACCTGCTTGAGATGCAAAATGCAATATAAGATAATAAACAGGAAAAAACGCATCGCAACAGAGGCCGCCGACATGATAGGAGAAATTTTCTACGCCCCATTAAAATTATTCAAAAGACATAGGGACATAGACCCCCAACAGATAAACACCATGCTGGTAATCCGCACGGCCTATATCGGAGACGCCATAATGACTGTGCCAATGCTAAAACCCCTGCAAGCGGGATTTCCTAACGCCAAAATCTCCTTTTTGACCTCAAGCGGGGCTGCCTCCGCCCTTGAAACCAACCCGTACATCCATGACATAATCGCCTATGACCCGTTGTGGTTCTATGCCCCATATAAAAAGAGGAAATACAGGGAAAACGGAAAAAAGAGAAAGACATATCCTGAGCTCATGCGGGAGCTAAGGGGGCGTAAGTTCGACCTTGTCATAGAGGCACGGGGCGATATCAGGGATATCCTCATGCTTGTCAGGCCATTGGACGCGAGGTATAAGGTGAGCTACGGCGTGGGAGGAGGCGGTTTTTTATTGACACACGTGGTACCATACGGCGGGCTGAGGCATAAGGTGGAGTATCACCTTGATATTGCGAGATATTTGGGCTGCCCCGTCTCTGAAACGGAATGGGGCGTTTATCTGACCAAAGAGGAGAAGGCCAATACAAGGAAATTTCTGAGGGACAATAGTATAAACAAACCCTTCATCGCCGTGCACCCCGGCGTGAGGATTCCACTTAAGAAATGGCAATCAGAGAAATACGCGGAACTCTATGACGCGATAGCTCAGGATTTGGGCATGATAACTGTCATAACCGCTTCCAACAAAGACACTGATTACGTAAAGGCAATGTTAAAACTGATGAGGACAAAGCCAGTGGATTTAACGGGGAGGCTGACTCTGCGGGAACTTGCCGGTGTGCTATCTGAGTCTCTCTTATTTGTCTGCAACGACAGCGCTCCGATGCACATAGCCGCGTCAATGGGAGTGCCTGTTGTGGCCGTTTTCGGGCCATCAAAGAGTATTGAAACGGCGCCCTACGGGAATCCGCACAAGGTAGTGGAGAAGGACTTCCCGTGCAGATATACCTGTGACGAAAACACCTGCAAGCACCAGCCTTTCCATGCCTGTATGGAGACCATAGAGGTGGAAGACGTCATTGCCGCCATAAAGGACTTACTAAAGGAGATAAATGTTTAGATTTGACGCCTTATATGTTGACGGTGTGAGAGAGATTAAATCGGGGATTAAGCGGCTCCTTGATGAGAAGTACTCAGACGTGTTTCCACCGGAGACGAAGAGTAAAATTCTCATCAAACCCAACCTTAACAGCAACATGAACGCCCTTACGGGCAACACCACCGACCTCAGGGTAGTGGCAGCCGTCATAGAGTATCTTCAGGACCGCGGCTACAAGGACATCACCATTGGCGAGGGCACAAACAGTGGTTACTATCGCAGCAACATAAGCGTAATCGAACGATTGAGATATGACGAGCTGGGGCTTTACTACGGCGTTGTGGTGAAGGATTTTAATTACTCGGACACTGTGCCCGTATCTTTTGAAAGGGGTGTTAAGGCCGGTGTGGCAAGGGAATGCACAGAGGCGGATTTCCTTATTAACATGCCGAAGCTTAAGACGCACTTCGAGGCCGGGATGACCGTATGCCTGAAAAATCTTATAGGCTGCCTCGTAGGGCAGGAAAACAAGAAAAAGGTCCACGGCGCCCTGTCTGACAACATCATAAACCTGAACCAGGGCGTAAAACCACACCTGCACATAGTTGACGGCGTAATAGCTATGGAGGGGCTTGGCCCAACGCGCGGCACGCCGCTTAGGTCAGGGGCGATATTCGTCGGAGACGACCCGTATATTGTTGATCTGATGTGCGCGCGGTTTGCGTCTTTTCCTTATCAGAAGGTAGGCCCGCTTGCCGTTGCAAAAAGGAGAGGGCTTATCAAAGACGAGCACTTGCACTTCGTAAATGAATTCCCCCTTGAACGTATTAATAGATTTAAGCCGCCAACGGCAGGACCTCTTGCCACGTTTATACACAGCCCAAAAAGGCAAAAATATTTCCTTGCAATAAGGAACACACCGCTGTTTAACTATCTCTGCTCTACGGAGATAGTGGGGAAACTCCTCTATCTTACCGGCCTCAGGCAGGATGTCTTTATCAGAGACGAGATGCGGTGGGAGGGGCTGTCCCTCAAAAAGGGAAAATGCACGGACTGTGGTCTATGCGCACGGTACTGCCCGACAGAGATAGACCTTCCTCATGCGCTTGACAAGTCGGAGGGGATGGATAACAAGTGGCAGGACAGATGCGTACGCTGCCTCTACTGCTTTAGCGTATGCCCTGAATCAGCCATAGAGTTTCACGGCACACAAGGGTTTATGGAAGAACAGGTAAGGCAGTACGGTGACGTCATAAAAGAGATGGTGAAATGAGAAAAGACAAAGATTTTCGGATAACGTTTCTAAACCCGCCCTATATGAAAAAGTTCTCCAGGGCGCAGCGAAGCCCCGCGGTTACAAAAAGCGGCACGCTATACTATCCTATGTGGCTTGCCTATGCGGCGGGGGCCTCGGAGATGGCCGGTTTTTCAATAGATTTGATAGACGCCCCCGCCGCCGGCCTTGACGTGGCCTCTGTTATGCGGAGGATAAAGACGTTCAGCCCGTCTCTTGTCGTAGTGGATACCAGTACGCCAAGCATTTATAATGACGCGCAGATTTGCGAAACACTAAAGGCCGCGCTCCCTGATGCGTTTATAGCTATAGTGGGTACGCATGTCTCTGCCTTGCCGCAGGAGTGCCTGAGGTTAAGCCCCGCCATAGACGCCGCGGCGGTTGGGGAATATGATTATACGATAGCGGCACTTGCCGAGGCACTGAATAATAAGACGCCGGTAGCCGCCGTTGCCGGTCTTTATTTCAAAGACGGCACAAACTCCGGCACAAGGCCAGCGATTGCCAACCTTGATGAGCTGCCGTTTGTAAGCCGCGTCTATAAGCGGTTCTTAAAGATGGAGAACTATTTTAATCCCAACGCCCTATTCCCGATGGTCACAATTACTACAAGCCGCGGCTGCCCGCACGAGTGTATATTTTGTGTATATCCGCAGACGCTGATGGGGCATAAGCTGAGAATGCGCAGCGTGGAAAATGTTCTTGACGAGATAGAATATATAATCAGCGCCTTTGACGGCGTGAAGGCGATATTCTTTGAAGACGACACGTTTACGGCCAACCGCAAGCGTTGTGTGGAGCTATCAGAGGGGATAATAAAGAGGGGAATCAAAATCTCGTGGACGGCAAACGCCAGAGCCACGCTTGACTATGAGACGATGGGCGTGATGCGGAGGGCGGGCTGCCGCTCATTTTGCGTGGGGTTTGAAAGTGGAAGCCAGCAGATGCTTGATAACATAAAAAAGCGGACAGTCATAGATGATATGGGTAAATTCATGGAGGCGGCGAGGAAGGCCGGGATCTTAGTCCATGGATGCTTCATGGTCGGCCTGCCCGGTGAGACAAAAGCGACGATGGCAATGACGCTTGACCTTGCAAAGAGGCTCAATCCCGACACCGTCCAGTTCTATCCAATGATGATATATCCGGGCACAGGGGCCTATGACTGGTACAGCGAAAGGGGCTTGTTGACGACGAAGGATTTCTCCAAATGGCTGACCCCCGCCGGGCTGCACAATACTGTGATAAGGACCGAAGAGCTGTCCTCAGAGGAACTGGTGCGTTTTTGCGATAACGCGCGCCGGGAGTTTTACCTGCGTCCGGCGTATCTGCTGTATAAACTCAGGCAGGTTATAACTCACCCGCGGGAGCTGAAAAGGACTGTGAAATCGGCCCGGACGTTTATGAAATATCTCCTTAAAGGCTCTGACGTCAGAAAAGGGAAAAAAGACAACTGTGATTAAGGCATCGGTAGTAGTCCCCGCCTATAACTCTGAAAAGACCATTGCGCGCTCTATAGACGCCCTGCTCAGGCAGACATGCCCGGTGGATACCTATGAGGTAATCGTCATAGACGACGGCTCAACTGACGCAACGGCAGAGATAGCAATGTCCTATCCAGTCAGATATTATCACAAACAAAACGGCGGCCCGGCCTCGGCAAGAAACATGGGAGTACAAGAGGCCACAGGGGAGATAATCCTCTTTACCGACGCCGACTGCGTGGCCACAGAGACATGGATAGAGGAGATGTTAAGGCCATTCACCGACCCCCATGTGTCGGCGGTAAAGGGGGCATACAGGACGAATCAGCGGCAGTTGACGGCTATATTCGCACAGGTGGAGTTCGAGGAAAGATTTGCTATGCTCAGGAAGTCGGCGTCCATTGACATGATAGACACATACGCGGCCGCCTTTAGAAAGTCAGTTTTTACCGGCGCGGGTGGATTTGACGAATCATTCCCGGTTGCCAATAACGAAGACACAGACCTGTCGTATAAACTTTCGGCGGCGGGGCATAAGATGGTATTTAATGGCAACGCCATCGTGTATCATTTGAACCACCCGGCCTCGGTTGGGCGCTATGGCAGGATTAAATTTCTGCGCGGCTATTGGCGTATGGTCGTATATAAGAGATACCCGGATAAGATGATAAAGGATACATACACGCCGCAGAGCCTGAAAATCCAGATATTGACGCTCTTTGGCGGCGCGTTTTTTCTCGCGCTTTCGGCGTTTATTCATACGGCGTCATACGCGTCCTTGTTATTGTTGATAATATTTTTATTATCAACTGCCCGGTTTGCCGCCTTCGCGTTTAAGGTTGACAAGGCGGTGGGGTTGACGTCGCCATTTTTCATTGCTTTGAGGGCCGCCTCCATAGGGCTTGGTGTGTTGTATTATTTTGTCAGCGCCTCGAAATGCCGTTGTAATGACAAGGTCAGGCGCCCCCAATGACACGGGGAATTTGTTCTCCATCATAAGTAAGCGGTAGTTGCTTGGATTGTTGTCATCATTATTGTCCCTTTCGGTCATTCCGGCTTGTCCGGAATCGTCCCTTAAATGGTTGTTTCATGATGATTTTTCCTATTCTGAGGTATAAGGACAGATTCCAGACAAGCCGGAATGACAAAAATAAGGGAGGCAATTTCTAATGCGATTGCCCTGCCGCACGGGAACATTGACAAAACTATCCAGATATTCTACATTAGACATACGCAATTGCGATGAGCCTTGAGGAGGATGTATGAACAGCGTCGTAGAGGATATATCGGCCACAAAAAAAAGAATAACCATTGAGGCCTCCGCCATAGAAATGGAGGGAGAGGTACAAAAGTCATTAAACGAGATAAAGGATAGGACGAGGATTCCCGGCTTCAGGCAGGGCAAGGCCCCCATGTCTTTGATTGAGAAACGATATAGAAAAGATGTGGAACATAACGTGCTTGAAACCCTGATACCGCAATACTATAAGGACGCTGTTAAGGCGGCAGACCTCACACCTCTTCTACCGCCGGTTATCGAATCACAGGACTATAAGACCAAAGGGGCATTAAAGCTGGTATGCTCTGTTGAGGTACGCCCCAAGGTTGATGGCCTGGTTTACGAGGGACTGCTGGTTAATGAGATTAACGTCGTGGTTACTGACGACGAAGTGCAGACCCATATGAACAGGCTCTCGATGTCAAAGGCCATCTATGTGCCTGTTGATAGATCGGTGGAGATGGAAGACCTCGTCGTGCTTGACTATACCACGGGCACAGATCCAGAGCCGAGAAAAGACCAGTTTATCAAGGTAGGCTCTGAGGCCTATCCAGAGAGTTTTTATACCGCCATAATTGGGAAAAACAGGGGCGATACTGTAGAGGCAGAGGTCGTTTTCCCTCAGGAGCATCTAAACTCACAGTTCAGCGGGCAGACGGTGGCTTTTCACATCACGATAAAGGACATTAAGGCCGTACAGATGCCGCCCATAGACGATGAGTTTGCCAAAGACGTAGGCTTTGACAGCCTTGAGGATTTGCGCGCACATATCAGTAAAACCCTTGTTGAAATGAAAAGAGACAAGGCGGTGAAGGCCGAAAAGGGGGATATGATAAGAAAACTGGCCGACGCATATCAATTCGACCTTCCTGAAACGGCGCTAAAACAGGAGATAGAAAGCATCGTAAGCCAGGCAAAGACCCTTGACGCGTACAAGGATACGCCCGATGATGAGATAAAGGCGAAGTTCCACGATGACGCGGTAAGAAGTGTAAAAATAATGGTTCTGCTCGATATAATAGGGGAAAAGGAGGACGTTAAGGCCACAGAGGATGATATGAAAGAGAGGCTTATATCTATGGCCTATGCCTCGTCTATGTCGCCTGAGGCCCTGCTGCAGTACTATAACACACAAGAGGGTGCCCTTGAGAGCCTTAGATATTCGGTATTCAGAGAGAAGGTGGTTGATTCGATATACTCTAAGGCGGTTGTAGCAAAAAAGGAGGAGTTGCAATGACATTTATTCCCATGGTAATAGAGCAAACCGGCAGGACAGAACGCGCCTACGATATATACTCAAGACTGTTGAAAGACAGGATAGTGTTTCTGGGCACCGCCGTTGACGATAACGTTGCCAACAGTATAATAGCACAGATGCTGTTTCTGCAAACAGAAGACCCTGAAAAGGACATCCATCTGTATATAAACTCACCGGGTGGGCTTGTGACCTCCGGCCTTGCCATATACGATACAATGCAGTACGTGCGGTGCGATATAGCGACATACTGCACAGGGCAGGCCGCAAGTATGGGGGCATTGCTTCTGGCCGCCGGCGCACATGGAAAGAGATTTGCGCTGCCCAACTCAAGGAT
>JADFYL010000060.1 GCA_015233045.1 Nitrospirota bacterium
TCTCAAAAACCCTTTTTATCGATAGGTGCAAATTCCTATATCGGAGCTTGGGTATACTATTGGTAATTGTCACGCCTCCGCCTATTATAATAAAGCCCACCGTTGCGAGGCAGCGGGACTTCGCGCGTATTATAACAAATCTAAATCATAAAGTGTGTAAACTATTGTGTATAATCTCGCTTCGCGACAAAAGACTACCTCCACCCTGCTTGTCTTGTCGTCATTCCGGCTTGTCCGGAATCTGTCTCTCCACTACGTCCTCAAGCCAAATAAATAGGGGTAGGGAAGGTTATCGCCTCCCCTCCCTCCGAACCGTACAGACGGATTTCCCGCATACGGCTCACCAGTTAGTGGTTCCCACATCGAGATTGACGAGCTTCTTCATAGGCTGCGGTTAGGGTGAACCGCGCGCTTCTCTTTTTCTCCAGACAAATGGCTTTGCTGTAGGGCCATAAACTTGTACAAAATCTTCAATAGCTTTTTTTATGTCATCGGTACTCTTAAAGCTGGCAGTGGATGTAAAGAAGCTGGTTATTTTTGAAGAGATCAGGGGAAAGATTTTTGAACTCAGCCTCTCATGGGATGGCTAAAAAAGAATTTAGAAAAATAAATCACGGGCATAAATTGGGGGAGGTATGTTTAAAAAAGGAGAAATTATGTAATATTAGTCGATTAGGATAAGTATTTTGTTGTTTATGATACACAATAAGGTATTGATAACATTACAAATGACAAAAATGCTTTCAAAACCCATTTTTATCGATAGATGCAAATTCCTATGTCGGAGCTTGGGGTTTAGCGGAAGCTTGTGAAAACTATCATCACTATCTTGGTAAGGCCGTGCGCTCATGCGGTCAAAAACAGTGGGCTTGGCACAATCTCCGGCACCGGAGAGCCTCTATTTGGGCTAACGGCGGCATGAGCACCTTGGAGATTATGCAGAGGCGTGGCCACAACAACATCTCTACGACAATGGGCTATTTACGGCTGTTAGGCTTTACGCGAGCCTGACTTTCTCTATTCTTTCCCCAGGGTTAAAATAAAAAATGGAAAAGGGGTTGACGATAACCGTCTAACCCCTTGTTTTTATTAGGATGCCGGAGGCCGGACTTGAACCGGCACGAGCGCGAAACCCGAGGGATTTTAAGTCCCTTGCGTCTACCAATTCCGCCACTCCGGCACTTGTCTATTGTAATGGGTATCGTATCATTTGGTCAACCCCCGGCTCTCAAATAATACTTCGCAGCACACCTCTCTTAGCAAAAAATGTCACTCTGTCAAATTACTCAATCGCTGGTGTTGAGGTGGCACGAGATTAATCTGCCGTGGTGCCGTTGCAACCTCGGTGGGGTAGTCGCGCAGGGGGCAAATCTCTTTGGGCATCTTGGGTGGAATGGGCAGCCCTCAGGGATTTCTATCGGGCTTGGCGCCTCTGGCGCAGGGTCTTCCGGTTGACCGGGCCTCCAGTCTGATTTAGTGCCAATTATCCTTGGGGCCGATTCTATCAGCATTTGCGTATATGGGTGCATCGGATTAGAAAATAACTCCTCAGTTTCCCCTGTCTCTACTATCCTGCCAAGGTACATTACCGCGATTGTGTCGCTAAAATACTGCACCACGCTTAAGTCATGGCTTATAAATAAAAACGACAGGCCGATGTCCTCCTTTATGCGTATCAGGAGATTCAGTATCTGCGCCTGTATTGATACGTCAAGCGACGACAACGGCTCATCTGCCACTACCAGCTCCGGCCCCAGCATCAGCGCCCTCGCTATACATATCCTCTGCCTCTGCCCCCCGCTGAACTCATGCGGATATCGCTCCATTACGTCGGCGTCCAGCCCTACCCGCTCCAACATCGTCCTCACACGCTCCCTGAACTGTGATTTCGGTACCGTTCTGTGTATTTTCAACGGCTCTGACAGGGCACCATATACCTTAATCCTCGGATTCAACGACGCAAAAGGGTCCTGGAATATTATCTGCACCGACCGCCTGTACGCCTTCAGCCCATCCCCCTTCAAGGTCAGAACGTCCGTTCCCTTAAACAGCACATCCCCCTCCTGCGGCTCAATAAGCCTCAACAGAAGACGCGCTACCGTTGATTTCCCAGACCCGCTCTCCCCTACTATCGCAAAAACCTTGTTCTGTTCTATCGTAAAATCTACTCCATCCACCGCCCTCACCTGATGGGGTTTCGACAAGAAACCGCTTCTCATCTGGAAATATTTCTTTAGCGCACGAACTTCCATCAGGCTCATATCGTATCCAGACTGGCGTTAGCGTTTAAGATACAACGGTTGAAATGACCTTTTTCTATTTCCACAAGCTCCGGCTCGGCCTCTTTACAGCCAGGCTCTACAAACCCGCAGCGATCTGAAAACTTGCACCCAACGGGCAGTCTGTCAGGCCTGGGAACAAACCCCGGTATGGGAATAAGCGGGATGTGCCTTCCCTTGGGGATGGAGTTCAGCAGTCCAATCGTGTAAGGATGCACAGGGCGCTTAAACAGTGTTGCCGTGTCGGCGCTCTCCATAATCCTGCCAGCGTACATTATGGCGACACGTCCGGCATTTTCAGACACCAACCCCAAATCATGGGTTATCAGCACCACCGACATGTTAAACTTTTCCTGAATCCCGCGAAGGAGTTTTAGTACCTGGGCTTGAATTGTAACATCGAGGGCAGTGGTAGGCTCATCGGCCAGCACAAGGGCGGGGTTGCAGGCAATGGCCATCGCTATCATAACGCGCTGCCTCATGCCGCCTGACATCTGATGCGGATAGTCCCTTATACGCAGCGCTGGTGACGGGATTTTTACATCCGCAAGCAGCTCGGCGGCCCTGGCCATAGCGTCACTTTTTGACATCCCCCTATGAACCATCAGCACCTCGGCTATCTGATAACCTACCGTAAGCACAGGATTAAGCGATGTCATAGGCTCCTGAAATATCATAGACATCTTGTTTCCACGCAGGGCGCGCCGCTGCTCCGCCGTAAGGGCAGAGAGCCTCTGTCCTTCAAAATATATTGCCCCTTCGTAATACGCGTTTTGTGGGAGTATCCCCATGACAGCCGCAGCCGTCACACTCTTGCCGCAGCCGCTTTCACCTACGACGCCAACAATCTCCCCCTTCTGAACATCCAGGGAAATTGTGTTCACTACCTTGAGGTCTCCCCCCTGCCTCTTAAAATATATGCTTACGTTATCCACGCTGAGAAGCGTGCCTTCACTCATCATAGCTCAAATATGTCCTTTATGTGTTCAATTTTATCAACTTTATCAACAGGGTGCCACGTTGCCCCAAGGCGTACGCCTATGAGGTCAAACCGCACGGCCACATTGCCGCCACGTCTCCTCAGGTACAACCTCGCGGCATTGATTATCTTCCTTCTCTTTTTGTAATCAATCGCCTCACAAGGCTCTCCGAACTCGCCAGAGGTTCTTGTCTTGACCTCCACGAAAACCAATTGCTCACCGTCCATCGCTATTATGTCTATTTCTCCGAGAGGGTTCCTATAGCACCTCCGCAGTATTACATAGCCGCCCTTTTTCAGATAACGCGCGGCCAGCCATTCGCCGTATTTACCGGCAACGAGTGTTTTTATCATACAGCCAATCCGAATTTAATGTAAAGGGCTGATGTTTTGCTCATCTATGGATTATAAAGATTTTGAAAAAATACTTCAATATTTGACACGTTTATTTTTTTAATTTATACTAAAAAGGCGGTGGAAGACGTATATTACATGGCTCACGAAAAGAGCGATGCTTAGGATAGCGGTTGTGGACGGGCAAGGCGGCGGAATCGGCAGTGTGATAGTAAAGCGGCTGCGAGACGATTTTGGCGACGAGTTGGAGATAATCGCGCTGGGGACGAACTCGTCGGCTACCACCTCTATGCTCAGGGCAAGGGCAAACAAGGGCGCAACGGGCGAAAACGCCATTGCGGTAAACGTCAGCAAGGTAGACGTCATCCTTGGCCCGATAAGTATCATCATGGCCGATTCCATGATGGGGGAGTTGACACCCCCGATGGCACGCTCCATTGCCTGTGCGAAGGCAAAGAAGCTCCTCCTGCCGCTGAATCAGGAGGGCCTGGAGGTCATTGGCGTGGCCAGAGAACCACTGCCGCACTTGGTTGACAGCCTTATTGAGAGGATCAGATTATTGTGTAAGGAGGTAAGAGATGTGTGAAGCAAACGTATATATAGATGAGCGTGACGGCAAGGGTGAGGTCCTTTATTTAGAAAACGTTGACGTTATACGTCCGGAGGATGGAAAGCTGTTCATCAAAAACCTGTTCGGCGAGCAAAAGTTTTTTGACGGGCAAATAAAAGAGATCTCACTCATAAAGCACAGAATCGTACTCACAAGAAAATGAACTACCGGGGACAAGAGTGGATATAATAGAACAGCTTAGGTGGCAGGACATACTGGATATACTCCTTGTGTGGCTGGTACTTTACAGGGTACTGTTGCTGATACGGGGGACACGCGCCATCGAGATGCTCATAGGAATCGGGGTGCTTCTGGCGATGTCGCTGGTGGCCGGCTATCTTAAGATATACACGATAGACTGGCTGATACAGAGCTTTTGGGCATACATAGTCATAGCGGTAATAGTGTTGTTCCAACCGGAGATAAGGCGTGCGCTGGCGCAGATGGGAAAGTCCCCGTTTTTCCGGCCTACATCGGCTGAAGAGCTGAAATCCCTTGACGAAATCGTAAAATCCGCCGCGTCCCTTTCGGCCAGAAAAATCGGTGCCCTGATAATCCTTGAGCGGGATACGTCTCTGAAAGACTATATCGAAATCGGAACATATCTCGACGCGCGTGTGACGAGGGAACTGCTACTAAGTATATTTCATCCCACATCACCGATTCACGATGGCGCTGTTGTCATAAGCGGCAACAAGATAGTCGCGGCAGGGTGTTTCTTGCCGATTACATTCAGACCGGACATAGACAGGCTCCTCGGCACCAGACACCGGGCAGCCCTTGCCATAACCGAGGAGACGGACGCCGTAGTGGTAATCGTATCAGAGGAGACTGGAACTATATCAACGGCCATTGCCGGTGAGATTGAAAAGAGACCCGATATGGCCCATTTGAGAAACATATTGACCGACATATTTGCGGCCCATGGGGAAAAACACAAATGAAGAAATTTTTCACAGAAAATACTGACCTCAAGCTGATTACCCTCGTCCTTTCCCTGATTCTGTGGTTTATTGTCACACTCAAGGGACAGTCAGAGGTGATAATGGAGCTTCCCGTCGAATATAAAAACATCCCCAAAGGCGTCGAAATAACCAAGACCAGCGCCAAATTCGTTAATGTCTCCGTAAAGGGGCAAGAGAGAATCGTGAAGAATCTCCTGCCAAAGGATATAAATGTTTTTGTCGATCTGTCAAAGGTAAAGCGAGGCGAGACTATGTTTTATTTCACGAAGGACAATGTTAAATTACCTCCTTCGTTGACGCTGGCCAAGATTAATCCGTCCAATATCATAGTGCAAACGGATGAGGTCTTTACTATGTCGCTGCCGATAAAACCCATAATAAAGGGCGAGCCGCAAAAAGGCTTTGCTATTAGTGATGTAACGGCCATACCGGAGGAAATCACCGTAGAGGGCTCGCGCAAGGCACTAAACAAATTGGAATATATCGAAACCGAGCCTGTTGATATCAAAGGGGCGGACGCGGCCTTTGAGAAAACCGTCCGGCTTGTACTAAAGGATAAAAGTTTAAGCTATCAAAACGACGCCGTAAAGGTTAAAATAACAATAGCGGCAGAGAAAATAACAGGAGCGAAGAAATGAAACTTTTCGGCACAGACGGCATAAGAGGGGCGGTAAACACATATCCTATCACGCCTGAGATGGTTGTCAGAGTGGGGATGGCCATAGGCAGGATACTGCATAAGAAACACGGCAAAAATATGATACTAATAGGAAAGGACACCAGGCTTTCAGGATATATACTGGAGAGCGCCCTGACTTCGGGTATATGCTCAATGGGCATGAACGTGACATTGACAGGCCCGCTGCCAACACCCGGCATCGCGTACCTGACCAAATCGCTCAGGTTTGACACCGGCATCGTCATCTCAGCCTCTCACAATCCCTATCAGGACAACGGTATTAAGATATTCAGCGCCGCGGGATTCAAGCTCCAGGACTCGCTGGAGGAGGAGATTGAAGCCCTTGTATTGAGTGACAAATTCACTATGGAAAACCGCCCTGGAAATCAAATCGGAAAGGCCTACAGGCTCGAAGACGCAACGGCCAGATACATAGAGTATGTGAAATCAACCATTCCCAGAGAGGCAATATTCGACGGCCTGAAGGTAGTTGTTGACTCCGCAAACGGCGCGGCCTACAAGGTCACCCCCACGCTCCTTGCCGAACTCGGCGCTCATGTCATCAGCATACACGATAAACCCGACGGCAAGAACATAAACGCAAAGTGCGGCTCCCTGCATATAGACAGACTCGCCGAATATGTCGTAAAACACCACGCCCACATAGGCGTTGCCCACGATGGCGATGCCGACAGGACATTGTTTTGCGACGAACACGGCAACATCGTCGACGGCGACCTGATAATGGCCATTTGGGCAAAGGAACTCAAGACAGAGGGGAAACTCAAACAGGACACCGTAGTCTCAACCATCATGAGCAACCTGGGGCTTGAGCATTATCTGCAAAAACAAGGTATTAAATTTCTGCGTACCCAGGTAGGAGACAGGTTCGTAGTGGAAAAAATGCTTGAGACCGGCTGCAACTTCGGCGGTGAGCAGTCAGGACACATCATCATGCTGCAACTAAACACCACAGGTGACGGGCCTATATCCGCTGTCCAGGTACTAAATATCGTAAATAAATCAAAGAAGACCCTGTCTGAGCTGGTCAAAGACGTAACGCTCTACCCGCAGGTGCTGATAAACGTAAAGACAGCGGTCAAAAAACCGATTAAAGAATGCCCTGACGTGCTGGCAGCCATCGCCGCGGCGGAAAAACAACTCGAAGGCACTGGCAGGCTACTGGTACGTCCATCTGGAACTGAGCCTAAAATCAGGGTCATGCTTGAAGGCACAGACTTGGAGCAAATACAGCAATTAGGCGAAGTCATAGCGCAGGCGGTCAGACGAGCCATGTCCTGAGATGTATCTGATATGTGGCTATTTCTGTCTTTTGTCCTCGGGGTCACGCTCTTTTATGGCAAGCTGTATTTTCCGGTGTGCGCGACCCTTGCAGCCATCTGCATACTGGTTTTATTTCTGGTAAAGAGGGGGTTGCCGCTTCAACTGTTTATTGTTTTTTCTGTTGGGTTTTTCTATGCGTGGCTGCGATATGAGCCAGTTGAACTGAACTCAAAACCACCTCCCGGCGAGTTAATCGTAAGCGGGGTATTTACCTCACTGCCTGTAAAAGTCGAACATCAGTCATTCAGACCCGCCGTAGGACCTTCGTTTCAGCAAGATTTTGAGGTTATAAAAAACCCATCTCATGCGGGTCTATTCAAAAATCCCATCTCTATTTTCTATATGCGTCCAGTGGGGTTTATGCCGGGGACAGAGGCCACGCTGTTAGCGCGTATGAGGTTATACAGGCCTGCTCAGATACCCGGCGGCTACTCATTTGACACAAGATGGAGCGGCACCGTCAAAAAATTCTTAACGGTAAAAGACTCAGCCTCTCTGCCCTGGTTTTTTGAGAGACAGCGCCTGCGCCTTGCCAGACGCTTTGACGCGGCCTTCTCTGGTGACGTCCCAAGTGTCCTGAAATCCATCACTATTGGGGATACCTCCGGCATAAGCGACGAGGTAAGAGAGAGTTTTAGGGCAACCGGCCTTACATACCTGTTGTGCATCTCAGGGATACATTTCGGAATGCTTATTGTCCTGATTTTTTGGATTTGCAATCTCATAATCTGCCGCTTGCCTCATAATTTCTTGCTCAGAATGACAATCCAGATAAGCACAAAACAGTTGTCCGCGGTATTGACACTCCCCATAGTTACCGCGTATTTATTAATCTCAGGAATGCACGTTCCGGCCCTGCGATCATTTATAACGAGTGGGCTTTTTCTTGTCGGCCTTGTGCTTGGCAGAAGGGGGGATTGGAAAAACACACTGGCACTTGCCGCGTGTATCATAGAGCTTCTTGACCCGGAGTCTATATTTACGGCATCTTACCAGCTTTCCTTCATGGCGTGCCTGTTTATAGGACTGGCGTCAGACCGCTACGGTTATCACTTCACGAAGGACGAAAACCCCCGCGGCATGGAGATTCCATCGTTTTTCTTCATAGACAGATTTTCAGCCTATATCAAAAAATCAGACTCTAAAATGTATAGATATGTAACCCTGGCCTTTAGCTATTTAAGGGATACGCTTATCCTATCGCTGGCGGCCACGTTGGGCACAATGCCGATAATCCTCTATGCCTTCCACAGCGAATCAACCGTTGTGATGCTGGCCAATATGATAGCTGTGCCATACATGTGCCTGATAATAACGCCCATCGTACTGTTCAGCTCATTTGTATATCTCATAACCGGCGCATTTCCATTTGTGTGGATAATTGGTCTGTGTACGAAAAATCTGCTTGGCGTAATAGATTGGTTTGCCCACATTCCATATTCGTCTATAAATGTGAAGGCGTTTCCTTTTATATTTGTCATAGCCGCATACGCGATATTGATGTGTTTCTATCTGGGAAAGACACGATTATTTATCAGTTTATCAATAGGTTTTGGGTGTCTGGTTGTTTTTTATTATCTTAATTCCAACCCAAATACGCTTATCGTCACATTTCTTGACGTCGGACAAGGGGACAGCGCCCTTATAGAGACGCCCCACGGCAAGGCCATAGCCATTGATACCGGCAGCAACGGCAGGCAACTGGAGGGATACCTTAGATACAGGGGAAAAAACACCCTCGACGCCATGATATTAAGCCACGGCGACAGTGACCACATCGGCGGGCTACTGAATATCCTTAGGAAATTTGACACAACATACCTGATAGACAATGGCATGATTGCCCATAAAAGACAAGACATACGGTTCCTGCGGGGAAGGCACATCGTCCTGAAACGCGGCGACGTCCTCAACATAGACAACGTAACGCTCTTAGTCCTTCACCCGCCTGAGGACTTAGGCGGCCTGGGCCTGATAAATAAAAGAACGAACAACAACACATCCCTTGTTGTCAAAGTTACGGGGGCGCATACGTCGTTTCTATTCACAGGGGATTTAGAAACAGAAGGTGAAGATATACTCATCGGGTTAAAAGAGAAATTGCACTCAGACGTCCTGAAGGTATCGCACCACGGCAGCCGGAGGGCCACATCGGAGGAATTTGTCTCCTACCTGCACCCGTCGCTTGCTGTAATAAGCGCGGGCAGAGACAACCACTTCGGTCATCCAACCAAGGAGGTCTTATACAATCTACGGGCAATTCCCACATACAGAACAGACCGCCAGGGGGCCATACTCGTGCGAGAAACCCCGCGGGGTTTTAAAGTAAAAACGCAGTTCGACTATGAACTGATAAAAACCACGCAATTCGCGGAAGAGCTGAAAAATATAAAGAGAGTTGTATCGGTGTGGTAAGATAATAATTAATATATTGTCCGATTACATGCCCTTCCCCAAAAATCTCTTCAACTCGTCCAACGAATCAGATTTCTTGATAAGATTTTTGAATTCCTCCAGTTTATCTACATTCCCTATAACGCTAACCATGTCCATCAACTCAAGTCCGGCTGAACCATACTTGATTTCGAGCATACCCTCTACCCCTCTGCGCTCTCCTCTAAGTAATCCCTCAGCTACCCCCCGCTCACGGCCCTGCTTAAATCTTAGGTCTCTCTCCATATCATACATTAGCGCCATTGCCTCTGCCTCCTTAAGTATCTCGCCCTGTAAATCCCTCAACTGCGACAGCACTTCCACCTGTCTTATGTACTTACCCCGGAGTGTTTCCTCCGGCACCAGTTCCGTCAGGCGGCTCAGTATCTCTCGTATAAATATTTTAACACCTTTCTGCTGATAATTGCACAGGATTGATATTATCACCTCTTCAGGCTTGTCCGAATACAAAAACTTCTCGCAGTCAACATCGCGCATATCAATCAGATTATATCTATGAGTTGTTGTATTAGAAGAGAGGCTGTCTTTCATCGTGAGCGGCTCGTTACCGATATAAAATACGTATTGCAGCGGCGCAATCCCGTGAACCTCAGTCAGATACACCCAATACCGCAGCTCCCTATATACCATCATCGAATAGTTAGTGGCCTGAAATTCGACATGCAGCAGAGAAACAGAGCAGTCTTCCAGTTCCACCCGAAAAACAAAGTCGGCTTCACGTTCATTAGTTACTTGAAGTTTAGTCTCTAAAACAGTTGATTTAACAATCTTTAATCCGATAACCTCCGTTATCAGGGTATCAACGACATCCTTCAGGATTTCCTTGATGATCTTATCATAGCGTTTAGACATTTGCGTTATTATAACAAGTTGAGGTAAGATTGTTCCCTATTTGTCATTCATGGCAACAGCTTAAGGATTAACAACGAATGGGGGTAACCCCCCTTCACCCGTATTCTCGCCCACGCTTTATTTATTGATTTCCGGCTGCCGCTCGTTGGCGGCTTCCAGTACTCCGGCTGAAAGATATTATGATACCGTCCATCCCTGATACCATCCACCCCTTTACCTTGTTTTCACTATTATTGTATTATACCCAACCTTGAATGTACTATCAGGATATGCGGCGCGTGGATAAGCCTCTGATTATCGGACGCGGGCCTCTTACTTTGTCGGACGTGGAACATGCCGCACTCGGTAAGGTCGCCGTTTCTCTTAATGACACGCGTGACTTCAACGCTCGTATCAATAACTCATCTGAATTTCTTGGCCTTAGGCTCTCTATGGGCGATCTCATCTACGGCGTCACCAGCGGCTACGGCGCCGACTGGAAGACCACCGTCCCCAATGAGCTTACTCACCGTCTTCCCCTCAATCTCGTCAGCTTTCACGGCTGTGCCACCGGCGAATTCCTTCGCGTCGAAGAGGTTCGCGCCGCCATGATTATTACCATCAACAGCCTCTCCCGCGGCTACTCCGGCGTCAGAAAGGCTATCCTTGAACAGCTCACCGCCCTCATCAATAACAACATCACCCCCTGTGTCCCATGCGAAGGCTCAGTCGGGGCAAGCGGTGACCTTACGCCACTTTCATACATCGCCGCCACACTCATGGGACAACGCGAGGTGTGGTTTGAGGACACGGTGGTGCCAGCAGGCGAGGCGCTTGAGAAGGTTGGCATAAAACCACTTGTCCTGCGGCCCAAAGAGGGACTCGCTATTATGAACTCCACAGCGGTGATGACAGGTATCGCCACTCTCGCTCATGGCCGCGCACTCTATATCGCCCGCCTCGCCGCCACCATTACGGCCATCACCATAGACGCCCTCGGCGCTAACCACTCTCACATGGACAGCCGTATATTTGACCTGAAACCCCACAAAGGCTCCGCCACAGCCGCCGCATGGATTCGCTCACATCTGCAGTTTGTCAACGGCAAGGAAAACGGCTCCGCCCGCTGTCTCCAGGACAGATACTCCCTGCGCTGCGCCCCGCATGTCATCGGCGCCCTGCTTGACGGCCTCTCCTGGATTGAAAATATACTTGAGACAGAACTTAACTCTGTCAACGATAACCCATTGATTTTCCCAGAAGAAGGTGTTATCCTCAACGGCGGGAATTTCTACGGCGGCCACGTCGCCCTTGCTATGGATATGCTTAAGACCGCCACGGCCTCAATCTCTGATTTGTGCGACAGGCAGATTATGCTCATGCTCAATTCAAACAGCGAATACGGTCTGCCCGACAACCTCTGCGCCCCTGAACTTCCAGACGGCCAGGCTCATCACGGCTTTAAGGCCATGCAAATTACCACGTCGGCACTCACCGCCGAGGCACTTCGCAACACCATGCCCGCCTCGTCGTTTTCACGCTCCACCGAAAGCCATAACCAGGACAAGGTCAGCATGGGCACTATCGCCGCACGTGACGCCATGAGGATAATTGATCTGACAGAAAAAACCCTCGCCATCGGCCTGCTTTGCGCCCTTCAGGCAGTTGACCTAAGGGGTCTCGATAGATGCACAGACGCCAGCCGCGCCATTCACTCGTTTGTTCGCCATTATATACCTATGGTTATCGAGGACAGGCGAATGGATGTGGACATTATACGGGTGCTAAACTGGATACGCGGCCGTGGGCTTCCGGTGTGCCAAAAACAGTGACAAAAAGATTAACGGCCGTATTATACCTCCTGTTTTTTGTGTCGGGGTTTTGCGGCCTGCTCTATCAGGTCGTGTGGCTGCGCCTGGCGTTTGCCGCCTACGGGATAATCACGCCCGTAATGTCCATCGTTATCTCGGTATTTATGCTGGGACTCGCCGTTGGTTCCTTTATCGGCGGCAGGTGGATAGTGCCTCTTACGAGGAAGGTTAGGGTATCGGCGATATTGTTCTATGCGGCCGCCGAAATACTTATCGGCGCGGGGGCGTTTATGGTTCCCATATTATTTGCCCACGGCACGCGGCTTCTTTTCAGTATTGAGCAGATGAACTCAGTTAACTATTTGTTGTTTTCAGGGGTAGTAATTGCCGCCGCGATGCTGCCGTGGTGCGTCATGATGGGTTTGACCTTTCCATTTATGATGGCCTTTATCAGGGAAAATCAGCGGGACAATAATCAGAGTTTCAGCTTCCTCTATCAGGCAAACGTACTGGGCGCTATCACCGGCACACTGCTTACCGCGTATGTGTTGGTTGAGCTTTATGGCTTCAGGATGTCTTCATACATAGCGGCGCTGTGTAATTTCTCAATTGCCCTGACAAGTATCCTAATCGGCATTCGCCACCCGTTTAAAACCGGCTCCAGCACTGTTGAAGCCAAACCTACCCCAGCCACGCCTCTGCCCGTGCGACCAATGTTAACGCTTGTTATACTCTTTACGACAGGGTTTTCCTCGATGGCTATGGAGGTGGTGTGGATTCGGGCATATACCATCATCTTTGGCAACACCATCTACGCCTTTGCCGCTATACTGGCCGCATATCTGGCCGCGACATGGATAGGTTCATACTACTACCGAAGGCACCTTAGTGAAGGCACGCCGTTTGACACATCCAAACTTGTCGCAATGCTGGCGGCGGTGTCATTTTTCCCAGTGCTGTTAAACGACCCGCGAATCGCGGGAAATCCATTGATGGTTATCCTGAGCATTATACCGTTTTGCGCCGTTTTAGGTTATTTAACACCAAAACTTATAGACGAATACTCAGGCGGAGCCCCTAAAGAGGCCGCAAGGGCATATGCTATAAATGTCATCGGCTGTATTTTAGGACCGCTTATAGTCTCATATTTTACACTGCCGGTTATCAGCCTGCGGTTTAACATGATAGCGCTCGCCCTGCCCTTTGCCGCAATATTCTATTACGTCAGAAAAAATGCCCAAAGGACTGACTGGTTTACCACAATGGGGATAATCACGGCCTCGTTCATTTACTTCACACTGACGACAAACCTCAGTTACGAGGAATATTTTATGAAACAAGGCGCCGAAATTCGCAGAGACTACGCCTCCACGGTCGTCTCTACGACGCCTGAAAAAGACCGCGGCGACGGGAAACAACTCATAGTCAACGGTATCCCCGTCACAGTACTGACCGGGATAACCAAACACATGGCCCACATACCCCTTCTATTTACGGAGGGACAGCCCAGGTCAGCGCTGGTTATCTGCTTTGGCATGGGCACTACATTCAGGTCACTTATGAGCTGGGGAATTGATGTAACGGCTGTTGAACTCATGCCCTCCGTTGTTGACGCCTTTGGCTACTATCACAAGGATGCGGGGGAGATATTGAAAAACCCTAAGGGCCATATCTTAGTTGACGATGGAAGGAGGTTTCTGGCCAGGACAAAGCAGACATTTGACGTCATAACCCTTGACCACTCACCGCCAATCGAAGGCGCGGGGGTGAGCCTGATTCTCTCTGAGGAATTCTATGAATTGGCTAAAAAACACCTCAACGATGGCGGAGTGCTCCACCAATGGTTTCATATGGGTGAAGATAAAATACTCTACGCGATGACACGCGCCATCGTTAAGTCCTTCCCATATGTAAAGGTATATAAATCGCTCGCCAACAGGCAGGGGTTTCACTTCATTGCCTCTATGAAGCCCATCAAGCCTGTCAACGCAGCCGAGTTCGTTAAAAAAATGCCGCAAAAGGCGCGAGAAGACCTCGTTGAGTGGTTTGTAAATCCAGACACTGAGAGTATAATAAAACAAATCTTTGACTTTGAATTTGATATAAGATATATATTAAAAGACGATAAGAGACTTACGATAACCGATGACAGGCCTTTTAACGAATACTACTTCATACGCCGCGCCGTTGCTAAAATAAACGGTACCTATGTGGAGGTAGAGTGATTGCCTACCTTGTTCGCTTCAAAAGATTAAGTTGACAATAGCCGCTGGTTAGAGCAATGTATAATCTAATACATCTCACATGGATTGCCTAAAGGTTTGAACTTACCCCGTGCCTTTCGCGGATACACTCAAATTGATCTTGTCTGGCACTATTAGGTCTGTCAAAATTAAGCATTCAAAAAAAGCCGATATCCAAAACGCTTCTTTCTTCGGGTTGTTCGTTGCGGATAAGTTCGCGAATGTGACTCAGAAAGCGACCAAACATTTCTGTGCGAAATGGGTTGTCCATGAGGAAATCAAGATACTCATCTCTTCTCTGACGACGACCAGCAACTGTTGAGTAGTGAGAGCGGACATTGGAGTTTATGCGCCTGGCTTTACTCATGATTAGGATTTCATCAATATCTGTTGGTGCGGTACTTTGTGGAGACATATCAAGCCACTCACACAGAAGGTAATAACGCGCACCTGCAACGGCTGATTTGGTATCGTGAGCCGTAGCACACGCTTCTTGGAACATAGTCTTGTCCAGATTAGTTTTACACTCAACAGCGACATAACTAATAAAGGTTTGTTGTGTTACCGCATTATTGAATGACGCATCGTGTGAGGCTCTCAGATAGAGCGGTTTTGCAATCGCAAAATCCTGATTTTTAGTCTTTATAGACAATCCGCCGCCTGGTTTGATGGAATCTAAACTCGAATTAAAGTAGGTTGCAGAAAAAGAAGAGGTGGGGCCAAGTACAACATTCAACGGCGCAAGCTCCGGCATGATGGAAGAGTGCCCAATAAGCAAGGGTAAAAACTCCTCAATCACGCTATTGTCGAGCTTAAGTTGTCCTTTTTGCCGATAAAGAAAATCGTCGGGGCTATCAAAGACAAGTTCAACATCAATATAGTTTCGATACTCGTTGAGAAGCTCCACCATACGTGTAAGCACACTCTCATTGTCCCCAGATACACTTTCCAGTGCATCAATCCACTGATGATATCTTTTAATTGCTGCCCTAACACGAGGTTTGTCACGCCTCGGCAGCTTATCGTTAGTGAGAGTTGCGTTGAGTTTTTCCAGATGAGGTGTCGGCTTGGCCATTTTTTATTACATCCTCTAAAGTATGATTTAGTTGCGGCGCATAGTGCGGCGAGGGAGGAACAATAGCAACTTTCTCAATAGCATCAAGTAAATCTCCTCGTACAGCTCCATAAATAGCGTGAACAAGTCCCTGACGAAGAATACGATCTGCAACCGTTCGGGCGCGCTCTTGTGAATCAATAAATGGACCATGAAACTTTTCAAAATGAAGGATATCCTCATAAATTTGCTGTCCAAAACGGTTTATAAAAACACGCTCCTGTCTCAGCAACAACCGATAACCAACCGCATCAATCGCCAAACGCGCAACGATTTCACCGTTAAGAAATGGGACGCCTCTCACCCTTGATTCACGCCCTAAAATAAGAATAAGTCGGGCGTTTTGTGAAGTAGCTTCCCATATTGAATGAAGAGCAAGTGTAAGGTCAAGGCAATATTGAGTAACCGTAAGGAACCTATTCCCTCTATGTTTGCGATTAGAGCCTATTTCAGTCCTTGCAACAGCCAGCAAATCCCAACCAAGAGCCTCAGCAGATGCACGATATTGCTGGTGATAGTTATAAACATTGATGTATGGGGGAGAGGTCAAAACTAAATCGAATCGGTCGCAAGGATCAAGAAAGCGCCCATCCTGATGACGCACATCTATTGGATTTGTATTGTGAGAAAGCCCTTCTATAATCTGCCGAAGCTTACCCCATGTCTTTGCTAATTTCAAAGCATTGATTCCATTATAAAAATCAGCAAGGATGATTAGAGCTTCAAGGACAATCCTTTGATATGTTGGTGATATATCTCTAAGGGTAATAAGCTCTCGTTGGTATGAAATGGCTGTCTTGATATCTAAAGTTTTAAAAAAAGGCCAGCCTGTTGGGAAAATCCCCTGCAATCTGATTTCTACTGCATCTAGCGTCACCTGTCGGATATCTGGTGTCATGTTACAAAATGTGTAGATACGAGCTAAAACATAGGCCGCCGGATTAACTTCAATACCGGTAGCAGCTAGCCCAAGGCTTGCGGCCTCGGCCAAGACTGTTCCACTCCCGCAAAAGGGATCAAGAATTCGTGTCCTCTGATTCGCATATCGCTCTAAGATCGCCTCAACAAATTGAGGGGAAAATTGTCCATTCCACCGAAATAAGTTGCTCCGCTTCTTATTTTCAATATTAAGGCGAGCGGCCGGAACTTCTGTCTGATTAAGATGCGTGTGATCAAGATAACTCAGCACAATTTTTCAAACCTCACAGCATTAGTAGCCATTAACATCTGATGATAATCGCATCTTTTTCTCTACCATGTATCATTGTAGCATATCTGCGTAAGCATGACAATAGCTGGCTCATTCCCAAGCTCCGATATAGGAATTTGCACCTATCGATAAAAAGGGTTTTTGA
>JADFYL010000179.1 GCA_015233045.1 Nitrospirota bacterium
TTTGAGGGAATCCGCACTTACAGGACTGCCTCCGGCCCTGCTGTGTTCAGGCTCAAGGAACATGTAGACAGGTTGTTTGACTCAGCGCATATCTTTCAGGTGCATATACCCTTCACAAGAGAGCAGATAGTTAATGCCGTCGTTGATTGTGTAAAGATAAACAAACTTGAGGAGTGTTACATCCGGCCTTTTGTCTACATTGGATATGGGATGATTGGCCTGTACCCCAAGAACAACCCGATAAGGGTGGCTGTGGCCGCCTACCCGTGGGGGGCTTCTTATCTGGGCAAAGACGCCATACAAAGCGGCATTCGCGTAAAGGTGTCGTCGTTTATCAGAAATCACGTAAACTCCAATATGTCACGCGGAAAGGTGTCAGGCTATTACATTAACTCGCAGCTCGCCAAAAAAGAAGCTATAACGCTGGGATTTGCGGAGGCGCTGATGCTTGACGCCGATGGTTATGTCGCCGAGGGCTCCGGTGAAAACATTTTTATCGTGAGAAATGGGAAATTAAAGACTACTCCGCTTACCTCCATCCTTGAAGGCATTACCAGAGACAGTATTATGAAAATAGCGGCCGACAACGGTCTGGAAGTCAACGAGACTAGGTTCACAAGGGACGAGCTATACATATCGGACGAGGCGTTTTTCTCCGGCACTGCCGCAGAGATTACGCCAATTGTGGAGGTGGACAATCGTAAAATCGGCAAGGGCAAGCCGGGCGAGATAACCACAAAACTTCAATCAATATTCTTTGACACGGTTGCCGGTAAGGTTGACAAGTACAGCAACTGGCTCACTTACGTATAGTCCACGTTTACTTGACATGGCATTTCGCGCAGTGCCCCTGAGAGGATGTGCTGAATGAAGTCTTGCCGTTGTGGCATGCCCCGCAGAACGCCCCGTCGTCCATCTCTTTCATAGTCATTTTTGTCACCCCATGCCTCATCCTGAACACCTCCAGGTGGCATTGCGTACACTTTATCCCCTTGCCGGCATGTTTCGTGCCTTCAAAAACAACCTTGCCCTCTTCGCACTCCCATTCGAGTATCTTGCCTGGAGGCACGGCGTAGGCCGATTCAAACACAGTGGCCGGCACAAACACAGCGGCCGACACAAATAAAATTATGAACACCCGAAGCACACTGCCCGCTATCACATCTCTTACCTTTTCACACATATCGTTAAGGGATATAATATTGGGATAGCCCCCAAGTTGTCAAGACAAAAAAATGGCGTCCCCTTAACACAGGCCCATCGCTTTTAAAAAGGTTGGTTCTATTTTAACATAGATTTATTTTGGGGCAACGACCATAATAATACTTTTTCCATCCAATTTAGGTTTCAACTCAAAATTACATTGTCCTTCGAGCTGTTCCATCATCTTTTCAAACACCACCATTCCATGTTCCGGCCTTACGATTTCCCTCCCTCTGAAAAACATCGAAACCTTAGCCTTGTTGCCATCCGCCACAAACGTCTTCACCTGGCCAATCTTCCTTTCAAGGTCGTGTTCCGATATGCGGGGCCTGATTTTCACCTCTTTTACGTCAATCGTCTTTTTGTGCGTGTGCTTTTTGCTTATCTGATACTTGTACTTGCCGAAATCCATAATCCTGCACACGGGGGGATTCGCCCCTGGCGCAACCTCAACCAAATCAAGTCCCTTCTCTTTGGCCGACTTTATGGCGTCTCTGACCGCTACGATACCCATCTGAGCGCCTTCTACGTCAATCAACCTGATCTGGTTGACCTTGATTTGTTCGTTTATCCTGATTTTTTTATTTATGGCCCTACCTCCTGCCTTCTATCTCTTCCCGTAAAAAATCAAGAAGATTATTCATATCCGCGAAAACCACGTTCTCGCCATTTCTCTTTCTTACCGTCAGTGAGCGTGACTCCATCTCTTTGTCTCCTATCAGAACGGCATAGGGGATTTTCTTCAGCGACGACTGCCTGATCTTGTAGCCTATTTTCTCATCTCCATAATCGGTCTCAACCCTTATGTTGGCCTTCATGAGGGCGGCGGCAGTCTCTTTAGCAAACTCCGCCTGCCTTTCAGATATTGTAAGGACAGAGACCTGCACGGGCGCTAGCCAAAGGGGAAATGCCCCGCCGTAATGCTCAATGAGTATCCCAAAAAACCGCTCCAGAGAACCCATCAACGCCCTGTGAATCATTATAGGCATATGTTCCTTGTCATCTGAGGCACGATAGGTGACATCGAAACGCTCAGGAAGATTGAAATCCACCTGAATGGTGCTGCACTGCCACTGCCTGTTCAGGGAATCCTTCACCTTTATGTCAATCTTCGGGCCATAGAACACCCCCTCGCCGGGGTCGGTCTCATACTTAAGCCCCTTCTTCTGAAGTGCCTTTCTAAGGGCCTCAGTGGCAACCTCCCAATTATCAAGCGTCCCCACATACTTGTCCGGCCTCGTGGACAGATATACGTCATATTTCTCAAATCCAAACGTCCTCAGAACAAAAAGCGTAAAGTCCAGGACATCCAATATTTCACTTTCTATCTGGTCAATACGGCAAAATATATGCGCGTCGTCCTGCGTAAATCCCCTTACGCGCAAAAGCCCGTGTAATACGCCTGAGCGTTCATACCTGTAAACCGTGCCAAGCTCCGCGTATTTTATTGGTAAATCCCTGTAGCTTCTCAACGCACTCTTATAAATCGCAATATGAAACGGGCAGTTCATCGGTTTAATCTCATAGTCAGCGCCGTCAATATCCATAGGGGTGTACATATTTTCTTTATAAAAGTCGAGATGGCCGCTCTTTTTCCAGAGGTCTATTTTTGCTATGTGCGGGGTGTAGAGCAGTTTATAGTCTGCTTTAATGTGCTCTTCACGCCAAAAGTCCTCAATGGTCTTTCGAATCATCGCCCCGTTAGGGTGCCAAAGGATAAGGCCCGCGCCGATGTCGTCGTGTATGCTGAACAGGTCAAGCTCCTTGCCAAGCCTCCTGTGGTCGCGGCG
>JADFYL010000061.1 GCA_015233045.1 Nitrospirota bacterium
CACAGGCTGTTGTGGTTTTATAGGCTCTAATTTTGTCAGATATATGCTTAATAAATACCCGGATTATGAAATATATAATCTGGACGCCCTGACCTATGCGGGTAATTTAGACAACCTCATGGGAATTGACCCTGTACGTTACCACTTCGTTCATGGCTCGATTGGGGACGAGGCCGCTGTAAGAGAACTCCTTAACAAGGTTAACGGCGTTATTAACTTTGCCGCCGAGAGCCATGTTGACCGTTCAATAGAGAATTCCCGCCCTTTTTTAGACACCAACGTCATCGGCCTTCAGGTCCTCCTTGACGCCGCGCTCAAGGCGAAGATTCAGAGGTTCGTCCATGTCTCCACAGATGAGGTCTATGGAAGCCTTGAGACAGGGGACGCCATGTTTACCGAGACTACCCCGTTTGACCCGAACTCTCCATATGCCGCGTCAAAGGCGGCCGGGGATTTACTCATCAAGGCATTCTTTAAGACATACGGTTTTCCGGCTGTCACCGTGAGGCCGTCCAATAACTACGGGCCGTACCAGTTTCCGGAGAAATTCATCCCCCTTATGATAACCAACCTCCTCACCGGTAAGCCTGTCCCCGTATATGGGCAGGGGGCAAATGTCAGAGACTGGTTGCACGTCAGCGATAACTGTAAGGCCATAGATATGGTGTTTCACAAGGGTAGGGAGGGTCAGGCCTACAACATAGGCGGCGAGAGCGAACGAAAAAATATTGAGATATTGCATATGGTCATGGATATTATGACCAGGGCGGGGGCGGCCAAAATAACAGGAAAGGCCGCATTTAAATATGTGACAGACCGGCCTGGGCATGACTTTCGCTATGCCCTTGATAACGCGAAGATTACGGCGGAGCTTGGCTGGAGGCCCGAAACAAAAATAGAGGACGGAATTGCCGACACTATAAAATGGTATATTGACAACGAATGGTGGTGGCAGTCACTGAAAAAGCGGCTTGCCGCTGAGAGCGAGGGGTTCTGGAAATGAAAATCTTTGTAGCCGGTGCGGGCGGGATGTTATCCACAGATATAATACCAGTGCTATCACAGGGACACACGTGCGTCGGCGCGACGATTGACGAGATGGATATAACCTCAATTGACTCCGTGCGCGGCGTAGTTTCTAAGCACTCCCCTGATGTAATCATTAACTGTGCGGCATACACTAATGTTGACTTTGCGGAGAAAGACCGTGATGTGGCGATGCTTGTCAACGCCACCGGCACCCAGCACCTGGCCATGGTATGCGCCGAGCGCGATATACCCCTGTGCCACGTCAGCACAGATTATGTATTCAACGGCAATAGCACCGTCCCATATACACCGTTTGATGATACCGACCCTGTCAATTTCTATGGATTTAGTAAGATGGCCGGTGAGAAATACGTCCAGTGGATTTTAAAGAAGTTTTATATAGTTCGAACGAGTTGGCTTTACGGGCACTTCGGCAAGAATTTCGTAAAGACGATCCTTGATTTAAGTGGCAAGATGAGCACATTAAGAGTGGTCAATGACCAGAAGGGCAATCCCACATGGACGGTGAGCCTCTCTCTCGGCATCAAGGCCATTGTGGAAAGCGGCAAGTACGGGATCTACCACGTTACAGATGCCACTGACGGTACGCTGAGCTGGTTTGATTTCACAGTGGAAATCCTCAGACTAAGCGGCAAGCCTAACAAGGTTATCCCCGTTACGTCAGATGAGTTTCCACGCCCTGCGAAGAGGCCGGCATATTCAGTCCTTGATCTGTCTGCAACATCATATTCGACGCCGTTTAAGCCGCGCCCATGGGCCGAGGCACTTGCCGAGTATCTAAAGTCGGAGGCCGCCGGGGCATAATGGCCGCCCAATATGACTACCTCGTAGTTGGCGCGGGCTTTGCCGGTTCAGTTATTAGTGAGCGCCTTGCCTCAGAGTTAAACAAGAAGGTCATGCTGGTTGAAAGGCGTCCTCACGTCGGCGGCAATTCGTATGATTGCTATGACGACGCCGGTATTTTGGTACATAAATACGGCGCGCATATATTTCATACGAACCATGACGATGTCTGGCAGTACGTAAATAGATTTGCCCAATGGAATGGGTATGTCCACAGGGTGCTGGCATATGTGGACGGTCTGAAACTCCCTATCCCCATTAATTTGACGACGGTAAATACGCTGCTCAGAAAAAATTTTGATGAGCAGGGCATCAGAGACTACCTTGCCTCTGTGCGCGTGAACATTGGCGAGATAAAAAATTCAAGGGATGTCGTCCTGTCGCAGGTAGGGGAGTTTTTCTACGAGAAATTCTTTAAAAACTACACTTACAAGCAGTGGGGAGTGTATCCTGAGGCGCTGTCGCCCGAGGTGACTAAGCGCATTCCCCTGAGGTTCAACACTGACGACAGATATTTTGGCGACAAGTATGAGGGGCTTCCAGTGGATGGTTTTTTTAAACTCTTTGACAGGATGCTTGACCACAAAAATATCACCATAGCGCTCAACACAGATTACAAAAAGATTATCAACGACGTGAAGTTTGACTACCTTATTTATACCGGCCCGATAGACTATTTCTTTGACAACATGCACGGTGAACTTCCCTACCGCAGCCAGCGTTTCGAGTTTGAAACACTTGATGTGGAATACTATCAGGAAGTGGCCGTTGTCAACTATCCAAACGACCATCTGTTCACAAAGATAACAGAGAGCAAGCATTTTACAAAGCAAAGGCACCCTCGCACGACAATAGTGCGTGAGTTCCCTGAGGCCACAGGCGAGCCATACTACCCTGTTCCGATGGAGAGTGCCGCGGCGATATACGCAAAATACAAAGGAGAGGCGGACAAACTCAAGACCGTTTATTTTGCGGGCCGCCTTGCGGAGTACAAATACTACAACATGGACCAGGCGGTAAAGAGATCACTGGAGCTGTTTCAAACTATCGCCGCCAGTAAATAAGACAAGGGAGACCGGTGATGAAAATATTAGTGACAGGCGGTGCTGGTTTTATAGGCTCAAACGTAGTGGATGGTTTTATAGGCGCGGGGCATGATGTGGTTATCGTAGATAATCTTTTCACCGGCAAGCTGGGAAATATAAACGAAAAGGCCAAACTCTACGTCATGGACGTGCGCTCTGACGAGCTAAAAAAAGTGTTTGAGATAGAGAGGCCTGACATCGTTGACCATCATGCCGCGCAGATGTCGGTGCCGGCCTCAGTTGCCGACCCTGCGTTTGACGCACAGGTAAATGTGCTTGGGGCGGTGAACATCCTTCAGTGCGCCGTAAAATATGGTACGAAAAAGATTATCTTCGCCTCCACAGGCGGGGCTATCTACGGTGAGGCAGACATTATTCCCACTACTGAGACATATCCTGGGAATCCACTGTCGCCCTATGCGATAACAAAACAAACGACTGAGCTGTATCTGCATTTTTACGCCCACCATTGTGGTTTAAAGTATACCGTGCTGAGATATGCCAATGTCTATGGCCCGCGTCAGGTGCCTCACGCCGAGGCTGGGGTGGTGTCTATTTTTATGGAGAAGCTTATATCCGGGGGGCTTCCCACGATATACCATTACGAGGAGCAGCCTGACGGTATGACGCGCGATTATTGCTGCGTGAAAGACATAGTAAGGGCAAACGTGATGGCCCTCAACGCCGGTGATTTGGAGATTGTTAATATCAGTTCAGGCATTGAGACCAGCACAGGACAGCTCTACAGGACAATCCTTGAATCACTCAGAGAAAGAGGAATCGCAAAAGACGCAAAGTTTGACAACCCGCACAAGGGGCCAGCTCGTGCCGGGGACATCAGGCGAAGCTGTCTTGACAGCTCAAAGGCGGCAAAGACGCTCAACTGGCACCCGGAGTACGACCTCAAAAAGGGCATTGCCGTAACGGTGGAGCATTTCCTGCGTTAGTTACGAGATAAAGTGAGAGAAGGGGATTTCTGGCCTGTATATACGCAGTTTAAGGGTAAGCCATATGAGGCCATTGACCATCTCCTGAAAACAAGAGAAGGTGAAGCGACAGGCGCGCTTTATAGGCCGGAGATAGGCGATGTTGTGGGGTGAGGCGGGAGAGAAGGGAACAAGGCAAGGTCATGGACTTGCTCATATATTAAGAAGACGAAGCGAATCAGGGCAAGATGGTGAGGCGTTAATAAAATCAATTCCAGAGATAATATCCAAAGGAGAAATAAACAAAAAAGATTCCTCAACACATAGGGTATATATTGATACCCCTGACCATAGGGCGATTATAAGATTAGATTGGAATGGCAAGGCTAAAAAATGGCTTGTCTCAGCGTTTGAGTTTTATCCTCACCTTAAGGCTGGCAGGTTGTCTGACATTGCCAGCCTCAAAGACGGTGCAACGAGCATTCCCGCACCGCAGGCGAAGGATAGTAATATTTTACCACAGCCGGACGAGGTAGTCAAGGGAGCCACAAATAAAAAAACTACCGGCAATTAAGTAATCACGCGGTGTTGGACAGCCTGATGTTACGAAGATGTAACGTTGCTACGATATTTCCAGTGGGGTTACTTCAATCCGAAGAGTTTGTAAATCATATCCATTGAAAACGGGGTGCTTAACAGGACAAGTATAAGGAGCAGCAGGAAATAAACCCTAACCCTGCGCTGAAGGGACTTCACCTTTGCCCTTATTCTGGCCTTTTCCTCGTCAAGTTCGTGTTCGTACAGCTCTTTTAACATGGCGTATTCGGTCTTGAGCGATGTATATTCGTCCCTTATGTTGTGATATGAGTCTTTGAGGTCAAAATAATCGTCCTTTAAATCGAAGTAATCGTCCTTCAGACCATAGAAATCGTCCTTTAAATCAGTAAAACCCTCCCTGGCGTTCGTAAAATCATCCTTGTGCCCACCGTCGTCAAACGGCTCGGCCAGATGGCCACCCCTTGTCGTCACCGTAGTCTCGGAGAGTTCCCTGAAGACATCGGCCACTTCTCTGGCTGCCCTTTCATTGAAGTCGCCTGCCTTGTATCGAGCGAAGAGCTTGATAATATCAACAGACGCCCCGTCTATCGGCCCACCATCCATCCGCCCCCTGCCTCTGGAACTTCCATCTACCGGGTCGCCGTTTCTCTGTTTGAAGTCCTTAGGGTTGCCGCCTTTGGGGCCATCGTCCATAGGGTCATCGTCTATGGGTGCGTTGTTCATAAAGTATGGTATATCAATGTGGAGAAAAAAAGCAAAGTATTTTTTTTTATGATGTATAAAATGATGCCCGTGTCTATGACGGCAATCATGTAAATTATTGGCGTGGAAATATTATAATAGTACAATGAATGCGGTTATGAGGTGTGGTATATGAAAGAAAGTTGCCCGGGCAGCAGTGAGATAAGAAATCCGTACCCGGAGGAGCTGAAATGTTACTACTGCGGGCATGGAAATGAAATCTGGTCTGACGAGACCGAAACACAGTGTAAGGGCTGCAATAAGACAATCAGCAGGGAAATGAAACCGACATGTCTTGATTGGTGTCCAGCTGCAAAGGAATGTGTTGGCCTTGAGAAGTATAACAGGCTAAAAAAACCATCGGGGCAAGATGGCCATTGAGCTGGTGATATTCGACCTTGACGGCACGCTTGTTGATTCTGTTGCGGACATTACATGCTCCCTAAACCATGCCATCGCCGAGATCGGCGAGAAGAAAGCCCTTACTTTAGATGAGGCGAAAAGGCTGATAGGGGCGGGAGTTGAGAATCTCTTAGTGAAGGCCGTCGGCATTAGCGATAATGATACGGTCAAAAAAGACCTGTTGAAAGGCCATTTTATTTCGCATTACACACAACATATAGCCGACCAATCAAGACCCTATAACAACGTCGTAGAGACATTAAGAACCCTCGCTGGGATGAGCAAGGCAGTGGTCAGCAATAAACTTGAATCGTTGTCAAGGAGATTGCTTGACAAACTCGCCATGCTGCAATACTTTGACGCCGTGTATGGATATGACACCTGCGGACAACGAAAACCCTCACCTGTGCCAATTCTAAAGCTGATGGGGGCGCTTAAAAAAGATATTAACCAGACGATAATCATAGGCGACAGCGGCTCTGATATAGAGGCTGGGCGTGCCGCCGGCATTAAAACCATCGCGGTGAGCTACGGCTACAGGGCGGTAGATACGCTGAGGGAGGCGGATTATATCATAGACGACATGAGCGAGGTCATTCCAATAATCAGGGCGTTATCCTAAAAGGGTATGGCGCGCCGATGACATACAACCGTGCCTACTACGCGGCTCGCGGGCAGGGCGGTGGGCGTGTGGCCTTTTGGTTTTACTACCGTCTTGCGGCAAGATTCGTAAAACGGGGTTGCGTGTTGGATTATGGCTGTGGCGGCGGGCGGCTTCTGAAGCATTTTAATACGAAAGACTATGAGACGTACGGATATGACCCATCACGGGATGCCCTTGATATGGCGAAGGAAAACGCGGTATCAGGGCATTTACTGGGCGATAGAGATGGCCTGCCAGCCGATAGTTTTGATTTGGTATGCGCGATTCACGTCCTTGAGCACATAGAGCAACCCCTTGAAACGCTCCAGTTCATAAGGACGCTGCTCAAGCCGCGGGGTGTGTTACTGTATGTCGTGCCAAATATCTCCGGCATTGGGCACACATTAAAGAAGAATAACTGGATTGGCTATGGCGACCCGGCGCATGTATCGTTATTGCCGGAGTGGAAATGGATAGGGCTGACTGAAAAGGCGGGATTTAAACTGCTGAGGACGGGAACGGACGGGCTTTGGGATGTGCCATATATAGGGGGGATTCCACTGTTCATACAGAGAATGATATTTTACCCCGTCCCTGCCGTGCAAGTCATGGCGGGGCGGCTGATTCTGCCTTGCCGATGGGGGGAATCACTGATTGCCATTGCCCAAAGTAGCATATAACATCTTGTAAAATAAGGAATATTTGCTGTGAGTGTAAATTTAAATTATTTTTAATAATTTTTCATTGACAAAATCCGGCGATATGTAGTAGTGTACGAAGGTGTAGGAGTGCATAGTACAATTCGCAAAATAAAAGGATCAGCAGGAGGTACGTTTATGAAAGGAGGTATGTTTATGAGTAGTGTGGTGAGGAAGATGTTGATGTTGTTGTTGCCGGTTATTGCTTTGGCATTTACCGGGTGTGCGGGGATGGAGTTTGCCCCTAAGAGGGCGGTTTGGTATTACCCTCCGGAATTTCCGGCAGCCGATAGGGCAATAGCAAAGGCGCGCGCAGATGGTAAAGACAAGGAGTGTCCGAAAGAGTTTGCCGCGGCGGCAAAGATGAGAGACGATGCCTATGATGTCTATTTAAGCTGCAAGACACAGGAAGGCATAGATATGGCTAAGAAGGCCATCGCAATGGCCGGTGAGTTATGTCCTAAGCCCCCTGTACCGACACCTTGTCCGGCGTGTGATCAGCCAAAACCAACGCCTGAAAAAGCGGCTGAAAAAGAAGTTGCCGTAATCAGAATAGTAAACTTCGACTTTGATAAATATAACATCAAAGCGGTATTTAAGCCTGAGTTAGACATGGCGGCCGAGATCATAAAGAAGTACCCGAACCCGAGCATTACAATAGATGGGTACACCGATAACAAGGGAAGCTATAAGTACAACATGAGGCTTTCGATAAAAAGGGCTGAGGCGGCAAAGGCGGCTCTTGTAAAGAACGGTATCAATGGCTCCAGTATCAGGACAGTAGGCCACAGCTATGACGACCCGATTGCCGATAACAAGACAGACGCGGGCAGGGCGAAAAACAGGCGCGCTGAGATACACATAATCGGTAAATAAGCAGTACTTTGAATATCTCTGTTGTTTGAGAGCTGAGGGGGCTGTGACAAGGGCGAAGGCCCGGTTCACAGCCCCTTTCTTTTTAATAGAATATTATGAGAATATTATGAATAAGACTATAAATAATATCCGCCCACTATTTGTTCAATACGCGGTTGCCGCATTAATTAACATAGCCTATGTCGTTATAATGTTGTCTAATGGGACTACTTTTTATAATCTCCAAATGCCTGAGGGGAAATACGCAAATAATGCCAACAACGGCACAGATGTGATGACTTATGTGCAACCTGCGCGGAATTTCATTGTGCATGGTGTTTTTGGGACGGGCACTGACGCTGATTATCATCGGACTATCGGGTATCCGATGTTTCTATCTTTTTTTATGAAGGTGTTTGGAAATATTTGGCTTTATGTGGTGTTTTTTGCTCAGGCACTGTTGTTTGCCGCCGTGTATCCCATGCTTTTTATAATCAACAAGGAATTGCTTGGCGGCGGGGATAAGGTTTTTCATGCGGCGATGGTGTTTTTGATTGTCTCAGGGTGTTTTATCGTACCTACACCTGTTGTGCTTACGGACATGTTTTTTTCGACGATTTTTATGTGCGGGTTGTGCCTTGGGGCTATGTCGGTTGTAAGACAGCGGCTTAGTTATTTAGTACTCCATGTTGTGTTTATGGGATATGCCGCAGAGGTGAGACCGACGCTTGCCCTATACCCCATATTAAACGCGGCTGTTTTGATTATCGCGGCTCGCAGGGTGGGTATTATTAATTCGAACAAGGTACGCGCGTGGATAGCCGCCTCAACGCTTGCCCTGATGGTGGTTTGTAATGGGCCGGCGATTAGAAATTATATAAATCACGGGTTTTTCGAATCTACTGACATAGTGGCAATTAATCTATATGACTGCCTGATGGTAGAGGTGTTGTTTTTAGAGGGCAGGATAGATATATACCACGCGGCAAACCGTGAGATAGCCCAAATTGCCGACGTGCATGAGCAGATTAAAAGAAAAAAGGCCGTCGCGTTTCAGGTCTTTTGGGATTATCCGGCAACTACGATAGGCAAGATAGTTACCCATGCACAGACGATATTGCTGAAACTCCCGTGGCTTGATACGGCGGCGCTTGCCGGAGTTGACTTGTCACCAGGCGCGTATGATAAATTAACCCCCAAACAGACCATAATCGAAGGGGCGCTTGGCACGCTGATTACATTGTGTTACACGCTTATTTACGTTCTTTTTGCCTCATTTATAATAAGAACATTAAGGGATAGACAGTTTTTGTTCGGGCTGACAATCATGGGCGTAGTGGTTTATTTCCTGTTCCCGCCGTTTATAGCCGGCGGAGGATTCAGGATGACCTTGCCGGTAATTGGAATAATAGCGCTATGTTCGTTTAATGAATTGGGAAGATATTTTAATAACGGCCCCAAGGCCGCATAAGGCCCGCCCCAGGGCTAAGTTGCAACAAGATGGGTAGTGTTATGCCGCTGTTATTGCGGCGTATAAGTATGTTATATTTATGCCTGTAAAGTGTGATGAGAATATTATCAATTGATACGTCCGGTGCTGTTTGCGGGGCGGCTGTGGTTGACTCCGAGGCGGGGCTGCTTTCATGTGCGTCTGTTAATACCGACGTCGTTAAGAGTACTCACTCCGCGTATTTAATGGCCGTTGTTGAGTTCATACTGAATGAGGCCGCTGTGGACATTGCGGCAATGGACGCGTTTGCCGTTGTGGTTGGGCCGGGTTCTTTTACGGGGCTGCGCGTGGGGATTGCCACGGTTAATGGCCTGTGTTACGCCACAGGCAAACCAGCGGTGGCAGTGTCTTCGCTTGAGGCGCTGGCGTGGAATTTCCCGTTTGCCGCTGAGCCGGTTTGCACTATATTAGACGCTCGCCAGGGCAAGGTCTACGGGGCGGTGTTTCAGTGGTCAGACGGCGGGTTTAATACGATTGTCACCCCTCAGCTCTTTGGTATCCCTGACGGTTTGCTGTCTCTGAGGGTGCTTAACGAGGGTAGGGTGATTTTTACCGGTGGCGGGCTGGCCGTACACAAATCCGCGATCACCACCGCACTCGGTGGCGCGGCAATCTTTCCGGAGGCTACGCACATATCGCCCTATGTTGCTGGCACGCTTGGGTTAAAAATGGCTCAACGCGGTGATTTTGCCTCTGAGCTTAGGCCGGTTTATATAAGAGTGCCGCTTGCCGTTGAGAGGCTTAAAAGTGCGGGCGGCTGAAATCTCGATAAGCGATATGGCCGGGCCGGACATGGCCATGGTCATCGAAATAGAGAAGTTATCGTTCACCCATAAGTGGTCATTGAACGACTTCAGCTCTGAGCTGTTACATCCTGGGTCCATCTGTAAGACAGCACGCCCTGTTGACGGCAGCGGCATAGCCATTGGCTATATTTGTGTCCGCATGATGGTTGACGAGGCGCACATGCTGAAACTCGCCGTGCATCCCGCCTTCAGAAAGAGGCAGGTCGGTTCGCTTCTGGTAAGACATATCAAAGACGAGGTTTTGAGGGATTTTAAAGGTAAAGTAATACTTGAGGTACGTGCGTCCAACATAGCGGCTATAAGGCTTTATGATTCTCTTGGCTTTAAGAGCCTGTACATAAGAAGGCGTTACTACGCCGATCCGGAGGAGGACGCCGTTGTGATGGCGTTAGATTTTAAATAACCGCGTTTAGGCTATGTGAGAGTCCTTTCAATTGTTTCCATAAGAACGCCGATGCTTATAGGCTTGGCGATATAGTCAATAAAACCCTCTTTGATGAATCTCTCCCTGTCGCCTTCCATTGCGTAGGCTGTTAGGGCGACAACGGGGGTTTTTGAAAGCGGCTCTATTTGTTTTATCTTCTTAAGCGCGGCAACACCGCCCATGTGCGGCATGTTGATGTCCATAAGGATGAGGTCAGGGAGGTGCTGCTCCGCCAATGCAACGCCATCAGCGCCGTCAAACGCCTCAATTACGGTATAACCCCTTCGTCTGAGGACTTCACGTATGAATTTCATGTTCAGTTCGTTGTCTTCAATTACCAGTATTCTTTTCAAGTTCCGCCTCCAGTTGCTTTTTTACAGGTATAGTAAACCTAAACGCAGCGCCCTTTGTCCACTGACTTTCAACGCGGATAGTGCCGCCTTGGGCCTCTATTAATTTTTTGCTCAGGGCAAGGCCTAGTCCTGTGCCCATGTGCTGAAGCTCCTCTGTGGTATCAAGTTGCTGAAATTCAGTAAAGAGCTTTGGCAGGTCCTCCGCCCTGACCCCAGGGCCTGTGTCTTTGACATATATCTCGGCCAATTGCCGTCCATTCGTATTGATTATAACCGCCCCGATAGTTATCGCCCCGCCGTTGGGGGTAAATTTAACCGCGTTGCTCAATAGGTTCGAAATTACCTGCCCCAGCCGCCGTTCATCCGCGTAGACGGTGTGGATATCGTTGTGGATTATCGTTGTTAATGAAAGATTACGCTTGAGGGTCTTCTCTTTGAAAAGATTGATTACTCGTTCTATGGCCGTCCTTACGTCAACGTCCACTAATTTTAAATCATGCTTATCGGCCTCGATTTTACTTAGGTCGAGAATGTCGCTTATGAGGGAAAGGAGCATGTGTCCGCTGTCGAATATGTCATTAATATATTCTTGTTGGTCTGGCTGCAGCTCCCCTGCAATCCCCATTTTGAGCATCTCGGAAAACCCTATTATGGCGTTGAGAGGGGTTCGAAGCTCATGGGACATGTTGGCAAGGAACTGTGACTTTGCCCTGTTAGCGGCGTCGGCCATTTCCTTCGCAATTATAAGCTCTCTGTTTGTGAGCTGAAGTTCATGGGTTCGTTCGTTGACCATTTCCTCGGCCTTCTTATTCATCTGGTCGAGTTGGTTCATGCGTCTTGAGTTTTCGTCTATGTATATTTGCAGTGTATGAGCCATGGAGTTGAATTTCTGGCTAAGCTGGCCTATTTCGTCGGAGCTTTTGGCCGCTACCCTAACGTCAAGCCTGCCCTGTTCCATGTCGGTTGCCGCCCTAAGCAGTCTCTTTAGTGGAAGGACAAGATTGGATTCTGTGAAATAAATCCCAATGACAAAAAAGATAATCACTGATGCTAACAAAGTCAAACGGATTTTGTCGTGGAGGAGAAACTGCCTGTCAGACCTCATGACAATGCTGGTTGTGAGGCCGTCTATGTCGTCACAGTATGAATTAATTGTAACATGCAGCTTGTTGGTCGCCACTGGGTTGCCTGCCCTAATGTTTTCTCCCGCGGCGAGAAGCTCGGGCTTTACGACGGTAGTCCATTCATCAATGAGTTTATTTACCCGATGGGTGATGTCTTTGTTTTTACATGCTTTAAGATTCATGGTTGGGTTTCCGTTTTTGAATCCCATGAGGCTCTCTTCAAACTCGCCGATTTCGGCCAAATAGGTGGCTTCAGAAAAGGAATGGTTCCCGCGGGAGGCGGCCATCACTGTGAGCATTTCGATTTTTAAAATGCGTATCCTTTCTGACCCGGCGATGCTAATCCTTTTGGCATCGTTTTCGATTATCGAAGTAAACCAAAAGGACGTTATGATAAAGCTTGCCGTGAGGATAGTCGCAACAAGCCCCACCCAAAAATACTTCTTCGTTAATGAGTTAAAAAAATACATAGAGCCTTATCCAATTATTCAGAGGGGCGTACATTATCATTTAAGCCCAAGGACATCCTGCATATCATATATGCCGGCTGGCTTGTCCTGAAGCCAGAGCGCTGCCCTCAGGGCGCCGCGCGCAAATGTGTCGCGGCTGGATGCCTTGTGAGTTATCTCTATGCGTTCCCCAAGCCCGCCAAACAGGACGGTGTGCTCTCCAACGATGTCTCCGGCGCGTATTGTCTGAATGCCGATGTCTCTTTTCCTTCGTTCGCCGATCATTCCGCTTCGGCAGAGGACGCTGACCTCGTCGAGGTTTCTTGAGAGCGCCTCGGCAATAACATTGGCCATTTTCAAGGCCGTACCGCTGGGGGCATCTTTTTTGAGCCTGTGGTGGGCCTCGATTATTTCAACGTCATAGTCATCCCCCAATGCCCTGGCGACATCTGCCAAAATCTTTAACAGCAGGTTTACACCTACGGACATATTGGGGGCAAGCACCACAGGGATTTTTTTCCCATACGATTCCACCTTGGATGTCTGGGCGGCCGACAGGCCGGTAGTCCCTATGACAAATGCAGTGTTGTGTTCGCCGCAGAGCCTTAAATTATTAAGCGTGGACTCAGGGGATGTGAAGTCAATAACCACATGTGCATTTTCGAGTGTTTGTGCGACATTATCCATTAGTATCACACCTGTCTTGCCTACTCCGGCTATCTCACCGAAGTCCATTCCAACGGCTTCATGGCCGCTCCTTTCGAATGCGCCCACGAGTTTTATCTGTGGATTGTCGAGGGCCAAAACCCCTATGCGCTGTCCCATCTTTCCGGCTGCGCCGGCTATTGATACGTTTAACACTCTGTCTCCTCCATGTTTATATTATTATGATAACTTATTTCATCAGCTTTATCTTGAGGTATCTTATATTGTTCGTCCGCCCATGCGGCAAGGTCTGCCGTCTTGCATCTCTCACAGCAGAATGGCCGGTATGGATTTCCAGCGTAGCTGACCTCCTTAGCACACCTCGGGCATCTAACCATCATTGAGTATTCTGTACGTTATCAGACATTTTTTTCAAGTGCTCCATCGTAAAAATAACAGCGAGGCCATTGAGCACCCCCGTTAGTGTGCCAATAAAAAGAATGACCGGCGCTAATACCAGTATCGAACGAAGGTTTTGAATGAAAACGGCATAGACGGCCAAAAGCTGTCCAAGATTATGAAAAAACGCCCCTATCAGGCTCAAGCCCAGAGGGCCGAATACCCGTATCCGAAAGGCCGCCCACATAGCCGCTACGCTGAACACCCCGCCCACAAGGCTCATAACAAAGGGCGGCCCTAATAATGTCCCCGTCAGCATTGACCCAATAAGTATTCGTATCAGGGTGATTGTGAGGGCCGCGTTAAACCCGTACAGAGTAAGCGTTATCAGGGTAATTATGTTTGCAAATCCGAATCTCAGCCACGGTATGGGGGTGGGGATAAGACGTTCAAAGCCGTACATGGCGATGGCACAGGCGGCCAGAAGGGCAAGGCGGTATTTTTCACGTTGTTGCATCTACGCCTTTGGGTGCCGCTGCCGTACCTTCGACGGTGATTACTACTCTTTTGGGCAGACATATTATCGCGCCGCTGTCTATCCAGCCCTGCTTTACACATATCTTGCCGGGGCAGTCGGAGTCCGCCACGCGCACCTTCCCGGCCCTTATCTCCACGACAAGACCGCCGATTGGGATGGTTTTATCTTCGTTTATGGGTAGTTTATACAATAGCTTATTGTCCACTTCTATCCTGACTTGCCCGCCGTGCGGGAGATAGAGCGGGACTAATACAATGGCCGCCCCGGTTACAAACACCATGAACACTAATAAAAGCCGGTCAAACAGGGTTGTCCTGTTGATAAGTTCAGCGATTCTCAAGTAGTTCTTTTAAATTTGGCGATGTAAACGTACTGCCGTCCGCAAAAATAAAATGTACCATAAGGTTATTTTTTTCAACAAACCTTAGCGCCTTTTCCCTGTCCATAGCAAAAAGTCCCGTATCCAGGGCGTCTGTCACCACTCCTTTGGGGTTTACAATGGTTACGCTTTGAAAATCTCTTGCCGGATAGCCGGTAGCGGGAACCAATATGTGGTGGTATCTAACGCCGTCCTCAATGAAAAATCTTTCGTAGTCGCCCGCGGTTGACACTGCCAAATCTTTAAGTGATAACACACCGACCAGGTCGTCGGGTGCACCGCGCGGTGCCCTTATGCCTACGCGCCAGGGGCTTCCATCGGGCCGTGTCCCCCATGCACTGATGTCCCCGGCCATAGAGGCTATGCCGGCCTGCATACCTGCCCTTTTGAGAATCTCAGCGGTCTTGTCCGCAGCGTATCCCTTGGCTATGCCGCCGAGGTCAAGGAGCATCCCCTTGTCTTTCAGCATGATAGACGAATCGTTGTCGTTAAACACGATGTGTGTATAGTCAAGCAGCGGGAGGACTTTCTTTAATTCTGAATCGGTTGGCCTTTTCTTATTCTTGAAGTCCCATAGCACCATGGCAGGCCCTATGGCAGGGTTAAAGGAACCGCCTGTCCACTTCGCATTTTCAACGGCTTTCTTTGTCAATTCGTATGTGTCACTTGATACTTTTACATGCCCAATGCCGGCATTTTTATTAATGGCCGAGACCTCGCTTCCCGCATCAAAGAAACTCAACATCCGCTCAAAACGCCGCAAATAATTAAACGCTGCCTCTATGGCCTCGTCCGCCTTCTTTTCAGAGTTTGAGACGACGGTCAGTGTTATCAGCGTGTCCATAAGGATTTCCGATTTCTTATAGATATGGAGTGTACCGCCTAATGTATTTTTCAATATAAAAATAAGCGCTAAGACAAATACGATGGCAGCAGCGGTTAAGAGTTTTTGTTTCATGGGATGTTTTTTCCTATAAAAGCGACATTATCTCTTTCTGAACAGTATCGTCCATCCAGTTGACGCTTCCAAAATATTTATTTACTATCTTGCCGTCTTTACTGATAATAAAAGTGGCGGGCTGGGCGTTGACACGGTATTTATGTTTGGAGATTTTCATGCCGGAGTCCATCAATACGGGGAAATCCAAATGGTTATCAGCCATGAATCTTTCCACCACCTTTGAGGAGCCGTCCGTTGAGACGGCAAGCACGACAAGGCCGCTGTCCTTATATTTCAGATAGAGCCTATTCAAAGAGGGCATCTCATCCCTGCATGGCGGACACCATGTGGCCCAGAAATTAAGCAGTATGACCTTACCCTTATATGACGACAGGGATACATCGCCGCCATTGATAGATTTAAGAGTAAAATCCGGCGCTATCGGCCCGGTGAAGTCAGCCGGGTGTCCCTGTTGCGCGGTCAATATCGTGGCAACTATGACCACGGCGATTAATAGGATGTTCTTAGCTCTCACGGTTTTCCTTCTTTAGCGTTACACTATTTCAGCGTTATATATCAATCACTTAGCATCTGTTACTTAAAGAAATTCTTTATATTTTGGAAAAACGACTGGCGCGTCTCCGCCGTGTCTTCTTTCTTGGGGTCTATATCGTCCCAGAAGACTAATGTGCCGGTCTTAAAACCTGTTACCTTTTCGATAGACGGGTATAACCGGTGCAGGACAAATTGTTTGGGAATGTCTATTGGTGTATCAATAAAGATATCTGCCTCAAGGAAATAAGTCTCAGTCTTTTGACCGGAGTATGGCATAGCCATTACGCTGTTAAAGCCGGGCAGGTAGTTTCTGAAATCATCCCATTGTATTTTCATGGCGTAAGAGGATACCTCGTTAAAGGCGCTGTCGCTGGTGGTGTCTATGATGAAAAGGGTAGAGAAATAGGTAGATTTTGTATGACCTTCTTTGGGTCTTGATATCTTACAAAGTCCGGGAAGGGCGCCTTTTGGGAAGGCAAAATCAAAATAGGCAAGCATCCGCTCCTTCTTGAAGGAATCATAAAACTCCTGCTCTAAATCAACAATATCGCCATCTTTTCTCATCGCGTTATGCCTGACATGTAACCCTTGCCATGTGGGATGTTAACATTATTTCAATATTTAGTCAAGGGCAGCAGGCATTCAATTGTGGGGTTGTTTTGAAATGACCCTAGAACCGACATAGAGAAGCGAAAAGAGTTAAAAGCCCCCGTGCTTTAA
>JADFYL010000062.1 GCA_015233045.1 Nitrospirota bacterium
GCCAGCAGGGGCAGTACGTGTTTGTCGTCAAAGACGATATGACGGTGGAGACCCGCATTGTCAAAGTCGCAAGAGAACTCGGTGAGGAGCTGGTAATAGAAAATGGTGTAAACGCCGGTGAGACAGTGGTGACAGACGGGCAGCTTAAACTCAAGCCCGGCTTCAAGGTATCAGTAAAAAAGCCCGGCGATGCCCAGGATAACGCGACGGCCGTAAAAAGCCCTCAAGAAAGGAAATGATCGAAAAGAGAAAGGCCGACAGAGCCTCTAACCTCTCCGATATCTGGATAAGGCGTCCCGTCATGACGACGATTGTTATGGTCGGGATATTTGTCTTTGGCCTGGTCAGCTATGATAAGCTGCCTATTAGCAATCTGCCAAGCGTCGCCTTTCCGACTATCAATGTTACGGCCAACTATCCCGGGGCAACCGCCGATACGATGGCGGCAACTGTGGCAACGCCGCTTGAAAAGTCTTTTTCCCAGATTCAGGGCATAAACTCTATGACGTCCACATCCAACGCGGGTTCAACCACTGTGACTATCCAGTTCAATCTTGACAGAAATATTGATGCCGCCGCCCAGGACGTTAATACGCAGATAAACGCGGTGCAGGGGCTTTTGCCTCAGATGCCCACCCCGCCCACGTACAGCAAATATAACCCATCTGACAATCCTATCATGTACTACGCGATTTACTCATCAACAATGACAGAGGCTGACCTTTATGACTACGCCAACACAATAATAGGCCAGCAGATTTCAATGCTCAGCGATGTTGCCAAAGTCGAGGTCTATGGCACTAAGTACGCCGTACGTATAATGGTAAACCCTAACTCTCTGGCCTCCAAAGGCATCGGAATAGACCAGGTGGTTAACGCTATAACCCAGGCCAACGTCATCAAACCAACAGGCAGTCTCGACGCCGACAAATATAAACAATATACGATACGCAGCGAAGGCCAACTCTACAAGGCAAAGCAGTATGAACCTCTGATTGTCGCCTATCAAAACGGCTATCCTGTGAGGATAAAAGACATTGGAAAGACCTATGACAGCGTGATTAACGATAAGATTGCTATAAACGCACATATAGGCGGGCAGACCATAGAGTCGGTCGTTATAGCCGTACGCCGGGTGCCGGGTTCAAATACGGTTCAGATTTCTGAAAACGTGAAAAGACTTATGGAGGCGTTAAAACCGCAGCTTCCTCAGGCGCTCAATCTGTACCTCCTTCACACAGACGCCGACTACATACACCAGTGCATAGACGATGTGAGAAACACGCTGATTGTGACGATATTTCTGGTAATATTCATAATATTCGTATTCCTTCGCTCGTGGGTATCAACGATAATACCGGCCGTAGCTATACCGCTCTCACTGATAGGAACGTTCGCGGTGATGTATGTACTGGGTTACAGTCTTGACAACCTCTCTATGATGGCCCTGGTGCTGGCGGTTGGGTTTGTTGTTGACGACGCAGTGGTAATGCTTGAGAACATATTCAGGCACATGGAGATGGGAGTTCCGGCAAGGGAGGCCTCCTTTAAAGGCTCCGCGGAAATAAATTTTACGATTTTATCTATGACGTTGTCACTTGTGGTGGTGTTCATACCGCTGTTGTTTATGTCCGGGCTTATCGGCAAGCTCTTCAGGGAGTTTTCTGTTACAATAGCGGTGGCAATAATGATTTCTGGTTTCATATCCCTTACGCTTACGCCGATGATGTGCAGCCGTATACTCTCCCACTCCCATGGGGAAGGAAGGGGACGATTTTTCAGGGCCTCAGAGGGGTTATTTAACGCGATGCTCGGCTTTTATGAAAGGACGTTAAGGGTCGTTCTGAGACATAAGTCAGTGACGGTGATATTTATGGTAGTGGTATTAGTGGTAACCGGTTATTTATACATGACAATTCAGAAGGGATTTTTACCTAACCAGGACTCTAACATGCTGATGGGTATTACGCTGGGGCCGGAGAGTTATTCCTTTGAGGAGATGTTAAAAAACCAAAGAAAAGTAGCCGCGATAGTAGAGAAAGAACCGGGGGTTATCGCCCTGATGTCCGCCGTCGGGAACTTTGGCGTTTCAAACAAGGGGATAATGTTCGTCATGCTCGACGACAAGGCCAAAAGAAAACTCTCCGCAGACGGCATGGTCATGGACCTGTGGCCAAAGGTCAACTCCGTACCAGGCATATATACTTATCTGCAAAACCCGCCGCCTATACAGATTGGCGCATCGCGCTCAAACGCCCAGTACCAGTACACGCTTAGGTCAACCAATACAGAAGACCTGTATAAATACGGCCCGCTGATGACGGCGAAGATGGCCAAAATACCCGGTCTCGTTGGTGTCAACAATGATTTGCAGACAAACGCCCCCTGGGTAAATGTTGATATAGACAGGGACAAGGCCGCCACCCTCGGACTGAGCGTAAGCCAGATACAGACCGCCCTCGGAGCCGCGTACGGCGGCATGTATGCCTCGACGATATTCTCTACGATAGACCAGTACTATGTCATTCTGCAGGTTGAGCCGCAGTTCAGGACGCGCCCCGATCTGTTGTCCCGGTTGTACGTTCACTCAGGCATAGACAACAGGCTCGTCCAGCTTAGTACGGTTGCCAAAATAACTGAGACATCCGGTGCCCTGACGGTAAACCACACGGGGATGATGCCATCAACAACGGTTTCCTTTAATTTAAGGGAAGGTGTTTCTATTGGTGACGCCGTCTCCGCAATTACCGAAATCGCACACGAAGAGCTGCCGACAACGCTATCCGGCACGTTTCAGGGTTCAGCTCAGGCCTTTCAGGACTCCATGTCAAGCATGGGACCATTGATGATAATTACGATATTTGTAATCTACATGGTGCTTGCCATATTGTATGAGAGTTTTATACATCCGATAACGATACTGACGTCGCTGCCGCTTGCGGGGTTTGGCGCGCTGATAACGCTGGCTCTGTTCAGGATGGAGCTGAACATGTATTCATTTGTCGGCGTTGTGATGTTGATAGGAATAGTGAAGAAAAACGGTATTATGATGGTAGACTTTGCCCTTGAGCTTGAGCGGGACAAGGGGATGGACTCAGAGGAATCAATTTATCAGGCCTGTCTTGTGAGGTTTCGTCCGATAATGATGACGACAATGGCGGCGCTCTTTGGCACAATCCCGATAGCGCTGGGTTATGGCGCTGGTGGAGACGCCAGGCAGCCCCTTGGGATAGCCGTAGTCGGGGGCTTGGTGTTTTCTCAGTTGATGACGCTCTACATAACGCCGGTGTTTTACATTTACATGGACAGATTAAACAAATGGGTAACAAAAAATCCAGAAGTGGCAACCCAGGCGCACGCTACCAACCCGTAACAACACACTTCGTTACTATTAGGTAACATTTCTCCAGTAAAATAATCACTCACAGAACAGGACACATCGTTAATCCTACATGATAAACACCCGCGGTACGCCATTTTTGCTGCCCTGAAATAAAGGTGGCGGACGCCCGACCAGTTATTTTGGCAAACAGCCACGTTACCTAAAAGTAACAATAAAGGTTACAGCTGTATAACATGTTGGTATATAAAATAAATTTAATTTTATTGTTGACAATATAAATAATATGTGTATACAATTGAAGCGTAAATGCGCGGCGTTCATCTGATTGTGGGTGTCAAAGATGGGGCGGTGTCCCCGCTTAGTCAACATTTTAGGATAGGAGGTACTCATGAAAACTAAATCAGTAGAAACAGGGGTTATCTGCACACTATTACTCTGCCTAAGTCTTATTCTGGCCGCTGACAAACCGGCCAGTGCCGCTGAGCCGACTCAAAATGCCCCATCAACAGGTAAAATAACCTCTCCAGCCGATAAATCAAGAGGCCCTGAGGATAGCATAACAGTAGAGGGCGTGTTCAGCGACATACCGGCTGGTAAACATCTATGGGTAGTGGTGCATCCGATAAATTCAAGGGGATACTGGCCACAAGCTGATGCGCTTCCAAGCCCAAACGACAACTCGTGGAAGGTGACAGTATATTTAGGACGCCCTGGTGATGATTTTGGAGAGTATCAGATTATTCTTATGTTAGCCGATGATGCTGCTGATAAATCTTTTAACAAATATCTGGATGAGGGACCTACAAAAAAGTTTCCGGCGGTACCTTTGCCAGACGGGACAATTCCTAAATATCAAATTACTCGTTTTAAAGCGAAGTTGTGATAAAGGCTTGACTGTGTAGGGATAAGGAGATACTGAGCTGTATGGTTTGAGCCGCAAATATAAATATGGGAGGCTGACTGATGGATAAGTTGGATAAAGTATCGAAAATACTTGCAATATCTCAACCAATTATTGCTTTGTTGGGGCTAATACTCATACGGCAATTCAAGTTAAGCGATAGTATTGGTATAGTTTTAGAGGCAGTTTGGACTTTGGTAGTGATTTTTGTTGTTTATTATCGCAATATTAATATAGCACCAGAAGTTAGGAATAAAGTTTACTATATTTCCGCGATTCTATTATTGATAACGGCTTTGTTGTATTATGGTCGCTTCAATATATTTCCTGACCCATATGTAAAAATAGAATCTCCCACATCAGATGCTATCGTTCCTGCCACAGTCATAGTTTCCGGCATCGCAAAGAACATTAAAAATGGTTCTAAGCTCTGCCTGATAAATTTTTATATTAAAGATGGTAAATATTATCCACAAATGCAAGTTCTTCCCAATCAAGGTGGAAAATGGACTGGAAAAGTCGATCTTGTTTACGGAAATGAGAAATATCAAATATGGGCAGCTGTCGTACCGGTCAGTATGCTGTGCCAGGATGCTGTGTTAAAAGATTTGGGAAATGATCCTCCTAAGTATTTTGATCAAGTATACGTTTCCAGACTGTGAGCCAGACTGTGAGATAGATGTCAGGGGTGTTATATGTCAGTGTGGGCTTGGCGTGGGGTCTGTGCTTCGCCCTTCGGTTTCGTCACCCTTCTTGAGCCGAGCCAGACAATACGGCAGCTACGAAAGAGGCGCGGCACAGTACCAGTCTCACATTTACCATACAACAGACAGGCTGCCTTGTGCCGGTGCCCCGAAAAGGCAACCGAAGAGAAAGGCAACCTGTTCCTTCAGAACCCCGTTATGGGGAATAAACAGCGTTTATAACGTAGTCTTCAACCATGATTGCCCTGATTATACTGACAGGCTGCATCGGCTTTCCGTTGACCGTGATTTGCGTAAGCACACTGCCCGCGGTCGGCATGAAGTAGAATAATCTTACCGATCCACTTGGTACTGAGGTGTAGCCGCCTTTCTTTAGAGTTGATACGAGGTTAAAGCTGTCGTCATATACCAGTACCGAACCGCTGCCCGCGATTGTAAAGGAAACGGTTTGTGAGGTGTTATCTGTTACTATCTGAGTATATGGGGCGGATGTGGAAGCTGGATTTTTTAAGTCCCCGCTGTAAATTGCCGTTATCGAATGGGTACCGACCGCCAGAGCCGCGGTTGTCATGGACGCCTCCGCGTTGAACAGGGTTGCTGTCCCAAGGGTGGTCGTGTTGTCAGCCGTCATGTTGTCAGTAAATGTGATCGTGCCGGTGGGTGAATTACCGGTAATGGCCGCAGTGAAGGTTACCGGCACACCGTGGGCAACGGAACTCACGGACGATGTGACCGTTATAGATGCTATTATCTGAGTGAGCACTGCCGATGTCGAGGCAGGGTTGTTACTATCTCCGCTATAAACCGCTGTCATCGAATATGTGCCGATGGCCATAGATGAAAGTGTTAGAACAGCCTGTCCTGAGGTATCCAATGCGACGGTTGATACAGGTGTCGCCCCAGCCATAAAGGTTATGGTGCCTGTTGGTGAATTCCCCATCACCGCGGCCGTAAAGGTTACTGGCACACCATAGTTTGCTGGATTCATGGACGATGTAAGGATTATAGACGTTACAACCTGATTGAGTACACCGGACGTAGAGGACAAGTTGTTAGTGTTTCCGCCGTACACCGCGGTTATTGAGTGAGAGCCTGCCGAAAGTGATGATGTGGAATAAGTGGCCTGTCCGTTAGAGTTAAGCGAGGCGGTGCCAAGTGTAGTCGTACCGTCTTTGAATGTAACAGTGCCCGTTGGAGATGTACCTGTAACCTTCGCGGTGAAGGTCACAGAGGCACCGTATATTGATGGATTCAGGGACGACGTGACGGTTGTTGTTGATGTTACTGAATTCACGGCCTGATTCAATGCCGCCGATGTGGAAGTCGAATTTCTTGTATCTCCGCCGTACACCGCGGTTATCGAATGAGAGCCTGGCGAAAGCGACGATGTGGAATACGCGGCCTGTCCGCCAGAATTAAGCGAGGCGGTGCCAAGTGTTGTCGTACCATCTTTGAATGTAACAGTGCCTGTTGGAGACGTACCTGTAACCGTCGCGGTGAAGGTCACGGAGGAGCCGTATATTGATGGATTAACAGACGACGAGAGAGTCGTCGCCGCGGTTACGGTGTTCACGGCCTGATTCAATGCCCCTGATGACGAAGCCGAATTTCTTGTATCTCCGCTATAACCCGCAGTTATTGAATGAGTGCCTACTGAAAGAGACGACGTAGAATAAGTGGCCTGTCCGCTAGAGTTAAGCGAGGCGGTGCCAAGCGTCGCCGCGCCGTCTTTAAACGTGACAGTGCCGGTTGGAGACTGACCGGTAACAGACGCCGTGAAGGTTACAGAGGAGCCGTATGTTGATGGATTAAGAGATGATGAGACAGATGTCGCCGATGTTGCTGCGTTTACGACCTGAGAGAGTGCTGACGATGTGGAAGACGAGTAGCTTGAGCTCCCGCCGTAAGCCGCCGTTATAGGGTGTGTGCCGACTGAAAGCGATGACGTGGAAAAGGAGGCTTGGGCGCTTCCATCAAGCGATATGGCGGCAAGAGTAGCCGAGCCGTCCGTAAATGTGACAATCCCTGACGCCGTACTATTGGGGTCAGTCCCCGCGACCGTCGCGCTGATGGTTACAGGCGTGCCGTATGTCGAGGGATTCGCAGATGAGGTGATACTTGTTGATGTCCCATAGCTTACTACGCCACCGCCACCGCCACCGCCACCACCACCACTGGAATTTACGACCTGAGAGAGCGCCGACGATGTGGAAGACGAATAGCTTGTACTCCCGCCGAAAACCGCCGTTATAGAGTGTGTGCCGACCGAAAGAGAAGTAGAATACGTTGCCTGCCCGCCGCTAATTGAAACGGAACAAAGGGTTGTCGCACCGTCCTTAAATGTAATAGTCCCTGATGTTACTGAGAACGAAATCTCGGGTGTTGGAGAATCAATCCTGATAGGACGCGTAACCACATAACCAACCGACGCGGTGAAGGTTACCAAATCGGTATCGGTTGATGGATTCAAGGATGAGCTAATAGTTGTTGTGGTTGAAGTCACAGACCAAACGTATGCGGAGGCCGGCCCAGATCCCCCCACATTCCCTGCCACAATTGAGCTGCCGTATTGGCTTACCGCCACTGAAACGCCTAACTGGTCACTTAGTATTCCGCCCAGCAAGTATATTTTCTGTGATTCAGTAGCGGTAGCCCACCCGCCGCCGGGCTTTATAAATGCGTAGACTGCTCCTTGTTGGCTATTGTTTCCAATAGCCGCATAAGGGGCACCTGCCACAACCGCGTTGCCGTCCGCGCTTATGGATACTGATTTGCCTAATTGGTCATATGTAGCGCCATCGGAGGCGGTTAGTTTCGCTGTTTGAGTAGCGGTAGCCCATCCACTACCGGGCCTTACAAACACATATGCCGCGCCTGGTCCACTACTACTGACATTAGGATTCCCTACCACAATTATGCCGCCGTCTTGAGTTGTGGATACTGAACCGCCTGATTGGTCGTCTGCCGAGCCGTCAGACGCGGTAAGTTTTGCTGTTTGAGTAGCGGTAGCCCATCCACCACCGGGCTTTATAAATACGTATGCTGCCCCTTGCTGAGGATTGGATGGACCAATAAAGGTATAAGGAGCCCCTGCCACAACAGTGCTTCCGTCTTGGCTTATGGATACTGCTTTGCCGAATTGGTCAGAGCCCGAGCCGTCAGACGCGGTTAGTTTCGCTGTTTGAATGGCGTTAGCCCATACAGAACCAGATTTCACAAATACGTATGCCGCTCCTGCTTGTGATGTGGTGCCTGAGCTGCCTCCAATGGCGCTAATAGCCCCAGCCACAATCATGACACCGTCTTGACTTACGGATACTGAACCGCCTAAGGCATCAGATGCCGCGCCACCGGAGGCGGTTAGCTTCGCCGTTTGAGTAGTAGTTGTTGCCCAGCCACTAGTGGGCTTTGCAAATACGTAGACTGCCCCTTGATTTGCATTGCCTCCAACTGTGGCACTTGAATCCCCCGCCACAATCGTACTGCCGTCCTGGCTGATGGCTACTGATTTACCTAACGCCGTACTTCCTGTGGCCGTTAGAGTCGCTGTTAAAGTGCCGTTTACAAATACATAGACTTTGTTATTGTTATAGTCCCCAACTACAACTGTAATCGTGCTGCCGTCTGCGTTTACGGCCGTTGTTACTCCAGCTCCAAAGCTGTTAGTTAGTGTGGATGGCAAAGACCAGCTGGCATGAGAAGTTGTGGGGACAAGCAACGCGAGAAATCCAAACAACACCAATAAGCCTTTCAACAACTTACTCAATCTAATGACAGCCATAACACAGCCTCCTTGTAATCCTAATAGTAAAAACACCCGCGCACCATGCCAAAGCGCGGTCGAAAAACCAAAGGGCACGCTTTTTATAGAGAAACAGAGAACACCATGCCGTACTATATAAACAATACCCAATTATCAGGGAAAAAATCAAGCCATCAGGCAATTCTCGATAGAACGGTCAGAATTTTACTGTGGAGTGAGAGAAAAAACTGCTAAAGTAATGTTACAATACCCCACTTCTCAGGACGATGGAGGATGCTATGGCCGCAATTGCGGAGCTGTGGACTTACGACAAATACCTCACCCTTGATGACGACACCAGATGTGAAATAATTGAAGGAGACCTATATATGACGCCTGCCCCCGGCTTTGGTCACCAGTTCGTAATAACGAATCTTTTTTTTATATTTGGCAACTACATAAGAGAATCACGGGATGGCTACCTTGTAACCGCCCCAACGGATGTTGTCTTAAGCGATGAGAATGTCGTGCAGCCGGATATACTCTATATCGCAAAGGACAGGAGGGCCATAATTAAAGAGCGCGGCGTATTCGGCCCCCCCGACCTCGTTGTTGAGATAATCTCGCCATCGTCTCACTACAGGGATGTTCATGTAAAGAAGGCCTTGTATGAGCGCTTCGCTGTGGCGGAGTTCTGGATTGTTAACCCGTACATGAAGGCCGTTGAGGTGTTGACGCTGAATGCTGAGGGTCGCTATGAGCTTTTCTCTGACGGGTGTCTGATGGCCGATGACAGGGGGCGAGTGACTTCAAGGGTAATTGATGGGCTTACGGTTGACCTAAACGCAATATTTACGGAGAGTTTTACGACGGAGGTATAGATGAAATATCAGACGGCAAGTGTGGGAAGGGTGTTTGTGTGCAGACTTAATGACGGGGATGACCTGTTGAAATGCCTCGTGGAGCTTGTGAAACATGAGGGCGTAAGGGCCGCGGTGTTTCATGTCGTCGGGGGCATAAAAGGCGGTAAAATCGTGGTAGGCCCGGAGACCGAGTCAATGCCGCCTAACCCTGTATACAGAGAGATAAGCGAAAGCCACGAAGTAACCGGCATGGGCACGATATTTTATAAGGAGGGGCAGCCGTCCGTACACTTTCACGGGGCGTTTGGAAAGAGGGATACGGTAAGGGTAGGGTGTCTGAGGGAATTTTCAGAGACCTTTATAGTCCTTGAGGCAATCGTTACAGAACTTAACGGCATCGAGGCCGAACGCCGTCTTGACCCCGTCACAGGGATGTACCTCCTGAGCATATAGCAACCACCGCCGCAGGACAAAAAATCCCGATCTGCCCAAATCGTTACCTTTAAGTAACATCTGAAGATTCAATCTTTAATCACAATGTTCTACATTTTTATTGTATAACATGTCAAGCCCACACTGCACGCCATGTTTAAAGTAATTATATGTTACGTTAATGTAACAGCGGTAAATGGTATAAATTAATCTGATAAAGTTGCAATTTCTTAAAGTTAATAAATTAAATTATAAGTATATAATATACATATAATACCTTGACATATTAATAATTTGTGTAATATAATCCCGCCAGAGGCCGCTATTTACCGTCTCAGTTTTACTGGGGGATATAATAGATATTTTTTTAACAGGATATAAGGCTAACCTGTAAAAAGTATCAAATAATTTTTGGAGGGGTAGTATGTATAAGTTTGAAAATCCTTTAAGAAATGTTGTGGTAGTAGTTATTTTGGGTTGTTTTCTAATTTCCGGGTGTAGTGGGGGGAGCTTTACTGTTAAAAAATATAATTATGGTGATGACACAACAGACGGTATTGTTTATGTTTTGCCAAAAACGAAGCTTCAAGTTGAAATCCCTGTTAAAATCGTGACAGAAGAAAAGATATCCTGCGGAGATGAAGCTAAAAGTTCAGATAAAAATACTTTAACCAAGATTATAAAGTGTAAGTATGATAAGGTAAATGTTACGCCAATCCAGGTTCCTGATTATGACCATGCCTACTTAATAAAGGCAGACCCTTCGGCCACGTTACTTGCAACTGGATCATTTTCAGCAACATTAAGTGAGGATCTTTATCTCAGCTCATCTGGAATCTCTCGTAATGATCAAACTATAGATGTAATTAAAGGTGTCGCAACATTAGCACTTAAAGCAGGAACAATGGGAATCCTTTCTGACAGGCGTTGCGTAGATGCTGTCAAAGCTGTCAAAGATGTTGTTGACAAATGCGATGTCGAAAAAACCGCCGCTGTCAAAGCTGCTGCCGCCAAATGCGCCGCTCAAAAAGGTGTCCCTGCCGAAATATGTGTTGCCGCTGAAATATGTGCCGCTGCTAAGAAATGTGCCGACGATGTAAAAGCCGTTTATAATAAATGCGCTGCTGACAAAGAGATCGCTGATAATAAATGCGCTGCTGACAGAGAAGCTGCCGACAAGTGCACTGCTGATAAATGTGCTGCTGCTAAAAAAGCGGCTGATACATGCACTGATGCTAAACAAGTTGCTGATAGACAAATAGCCGATGCTAAACAAATGGCTGATGGGAAAATAGCCGATGCTAAACAATGCGCTGCTCGTATAGAAGCCACCGCCAAATGCAATCAGTCCAAGCTATATGATAATGCTCGATCCGCTGTAAGTACTTTCATAGATAAGAACAGTTTAAATCCAACTCCGGAGATTGCGGCGAAAATTATAAAGTACAGCAGCGGAATGGTACTATTGGATGCCGCGAAAGGACAACTGTTATCAAATCAGTCTGATAACAAAACTATAAATATAGTGTGTACATTTGATCCTGGAACCCGTGGTGAACAATTTATGATTGTTGATCAAGATGGCGTTCGGAAGGAGACAGGTTATTATAGCGTGGGCAAGATTACCAAGGAGAACTGCCCCGGCTCAGAGGCTATGATAGCTCAGCTAAAGAAACAAAAGGACAATGATAAATTTGAGGTAACCCTTGATGGCTGCGATACTGATGTTATTGACGATCTTACAGTTTGGATGAAGGGCAGCATTCCTACGGGTGACCCGTCAAAGGCTTTAACTGTAAAATCCAACCCTTTTGCGGTTGATCAAACGATAAATGCGTATATTTATCGCTTGCCGGCCTATGTGGATTATAAAATAACGACCACTCCCGCTAAAAATGCTCGCAGTGTTGATATACTTGCGGAAGGCGTTTCGATGAAGGTAAATCAATATGGGGTTTTTGGTACAATTCCAGTTGATTTCAAATGGTTCGTTAGTGATTCCATCTCCGTAGGCTTAAACGCAACTACCGGTGGATTGAGCAGCTATACGCATGGTACAACAGGAGACTCTGCGGCTAAACAAATAATAACCATGGGCAATGATTTGGCCACAGACGTTAAGGCATTTCAAACCGCTAACAAGCCCAAAACCGCGCTCGAGCAGCTAACCGAACAGAATAGTATGACCAGCGCTGAAGTTACAGCCTTGGAAAATGCATTAAAAATAAACCAATTCTTTTATACAGGTACGGATAAGTGAAACTGCTTTAGTGTGGTAATGGGATTATGATAAAAAAATGGGGCAGGTTACTCAAGATTATCGGGGTGAGAGTGCCTGTCCCTTTTCTTTTCTCCCGTAGCCCGGACATGTCTCGCCAACATGATAATGTCTTAAGTACCAAAGTAAAAATGTCCCAAAGAGAGGCTATACTAATATAATAAGTTTCGGTTGAACCGAAACTGAGGCGTATCCCTTTTTATCTTCTCTACTTTTTGTCATATTTCGTCGTTTATAAGTCTTCCGCCGGATTTGGGCAACAGCCCGTCAAGACCTGACACCTTTACGCACACGTCAAAATTATACCATTGGCAGGGATATTTTGCGATATTGCGCTGTAGGCTTTCTACGGCCTTACGGGCGGCCCCATCAATATCATTAGCCACGGTAAAAGGCCCCTCTATTATGCCCTTGTAACCGTCTTTTTCCATGACAACAAAGCCCGTGATTATCGGAGCGCCCGTCATCTTGCTTAATATGAACGGGCCTGCGGGGAAATCTACTTTTTTGCCGAAAAACTCTATCTCAATATTTCCCATGAGCGGGTTATGACGGTCTATTAGCATGGCCACAACTTCACTCCTGAACAGCGCCCCAGCCAGCTCCACCGACGACAAGGGGGTTGACGCACCCACTGTTATCGTTTTTATGCCGTGTCTTTGTCTATAACGTGTCCTTGCCTCGTCTATCCCAGGATTTTCGTCTTTACTGGTGAGGACGTTTATCTTGAGGCCAAGACTGTTCAGAAAAAGCCCGCCGAGTTCCCAGTTTCCCAGGTGCGCGGTCAGAAGGATGATGCCTTTGCCCCGGTTGGCTGCCTCGTCAAGGATCGCCTTTCCCTCAAAGGAGACGATTTTTTTGAGAATCTCATCCTCTGGCAGAAAGGCAAACATAGCGTAATCAACAAGGTATCTGGCGTAGTTTCTGAACAGCTTACGGGCTGAGGCGGCAAGTGACCCCTGTGATTCCCCCTGTAAGACCATGCGAAGGTTTTCAATCGTGTTTTTTAGCGCCCTTGGGTAGAGGATAAAGCTAGCCACCGCGGCGCCCTCGGCTATTGTGTAGGCAAGGGGCATGGGCAGCCGCCTTGCCCACTTCGTACCGAGACGATAGACGGCTGGCCTGTTCAGAAAATGGGTCTTAGGGCGTTTCGCGGGCGGCGTCAGTGTCTTTGTCCCTCTCCGGGAACACACGTTTGTATATAAAATCAATGTGCTTGAGATAGTCGTCTAAGGCGAACAGTTTATCAAGCGCTCCGCCCGACAGATAAGCCTTAACCGCTTCGCCTCCTTGCAGGAGTTCCTTAAAATTCGCGCCTTCCGCCCAGCTTTCCATTGCCCTCTTTTGTACCTCCGCATAGGCGTCCTCTCTGGTCATTCCAGATTCTGTAAGCGCCAGCAACACCTTTTGTGAATTATACAGCCCGTGGCTTAATTCGAGATTTTTAAGCATCGCCTCTGGATAGACGAGCAGTCTCGCAACGATTCCCTTCAGGCGTACCAGCATGTAGTCTATGAGAATTGTGCTGTCTGGAATGATAATTCGCTCGACTGATGAGTGGCTGATGTCGCGCTCATGCCACAGGGCGACGTTTTCAAGGGCGGCCATCGCGTTGCAGCGTACGACGCGGGCTAGGCCGGTGAGGTTTTCGCTTCCTATGGGGTTGCGCTTGTGTGGCATTGCGGATGAGCCTTTCTGGCCCACAGAAAACGGCTCCTCAGCCTCGCGTACCTCCGTGCGCTGGAGGTGTCTTAGCTCTACAGCGATTTTCTCAATTGTCGAGGCAATTATGGCAAGCGTTGTCATAAACTCCGCGTGTCTGTCGCGCTGGACTATCTGAGTTGCCACAGTTTCGGGGACAAGGCCGAGTTTCTCTAACACTATAGTCTCTATATCGGGGTCTATGCTGGAAAATGTTCCTACGGCACCGGAGAGTTTCCCCGCGCTTATCATCTTACGCGCGCCTTCCATTCTGGCAAGATTTCTTCTCATCTCCTCGTACCAGAGGGCAAACTTCAGCCCGAAGACCATCGGTTCGGCGTGAATGCCGTGGCTTCGCCCTATGCACGGGGTGTTTTTATATTTAATGGCTTGTTCCCTGAGGACTTCCATCAGGGTGGTTATATCGCCTATGATAATATCTGCCGCATCCCGCATAAGAAGGGCGTTAGCGGTATCGAGAATGTCGGACGAGGTTAATCCCTTGTGGATGTATCTCGATTCCGGGCCGACATGTTCTGAAACGCTGGTGAGAAAGGCAATAACATCGTGCTTGACTTCGGCCTCAATCTCGTCAATGCGCCCGACATCGAATCCGGCCTTTTCTTTAATTGTTTTGAGAGCCGCGGCGGGGATTTCTCCTTTTTCAGCCCATGCCTCGCACACCGCCAACTCTACCTCAAGCCACTTCCTGTACTTGGCCTGAAGCGCCCACAACTGCCCCATTTCTTTTTTAGTATATCGTTCTATCATATTATTTGTTTTGATAACCCCTTGTGTACGATTTAATGTCCGAAGGACAAGCGCTCGATGAGCCTTGCAGGCAGCCCTGCCTCTGTCATCTCCTCCTGGGTCTTTTCTATGTCGTACGGGACACGGATTATTTCGATATTTGTGTCATCCACGACCACGTATGAGGCACGTGTGTCGCCGTCGCGCGGCTGCCCCACGCTTCCCACGTTTACTATGTAACGGCTTGTTTTCTTTATTTCAGTCTTTTCCCATATCGTTGACATCTCTCCTGGCCCCGAATGTTCTATTATAACCGGCGTGTGGCTGTGGCCTACGAAACAGAATTTTTGTTTGAAACTCTGAAAGTTAGCCGCCGCGTTTGTCAGCGAAAAGATATAGTCCCAGTTATCCGGGTCTTTTGGCGTGGCGTGGACAAACATCGCATTGCGTTCAGTGTCGGATTTGAACAATTTAAACGCCCTTATGTCGTCCATGTGTTTGTCAGTGAGCCTCTGCCGCGTCCATTCGATGGCAAGCATGGCGATTTCATTAAAATACTCAGTGTCGGTATAATCCACGACCGCCCAGTCGTGGTTGCCGGCGATGAGTATCTTGCAGCGCCGCGTTATTATGTCTATACACTCGTTTGGCCTCGGGCCATAGCCGACAATGTCGCCGGAGAAGTAAATCTCCTCAATCCCGCGGCCTTCTATGTCACGGACAACCGCATTGAGTGCGTGCAGGTTTGCGTGGACATCGGAGATTACCGCGTAGCGTGTCATTTGTTTAGCTCCCTTGGCGGCGGTTTGACATTTTTGGCATTGTCCGGGGTGTTAGCGTGCGCAATTGTGTCCAGTATGCCGTTAATAAATGAAAAGGACTCCAGGGTTGAATACTTTTTTGCTATATCCACGGCCTCGTTAATAGTAACCGCCGCAGGTATGTCCGCCCTGTAGAGTAATTCATACACGGCAAATCTGATAATATTCCTATCCACTGAGGCAATCCTCTGAAGTTCCCAATGCTTTGAGACCGACTGTATGATATCGTCAATTTCTTCCAAATGTTTTATGACCCCTCCTATGAGGTCCTCTATGAATTCGAGTATATCGTCTGACGGGGATTTATAGACAAGCCCCTCCTTTATCTCCTGCCTGCCGGAGACCGACTTCGTAAATTCATATTGAAACAGTGCTTGCAAGACGTATTCCCGTGCTTGTCTTCTCGTCATAGGCGCATAGGCTATAGTTTCTTCATGAGATTAGCCATTTCTATTGCCGTCATGGCCGCGTCCCATCCCTTGTTGCCGCTTTTAGTTCCGGCGCGCTCAATTGCCTGCTCTATGGTGTCTGAGGTTATTATGCCATAAGCTATGGGCACTCCGGTGTCCATTGAGGCCGCGGCTATTCCCTTTGACGCCTCCGCCGCTACATACTCGAAATGCGGCGTTGCCCCGCGGATAATAGCGGCCAGCGTGATAACCGCGTCATAGGCCTTCGATGCGGCCGCTTTCTTCGCCACCAAAGGCACCTCAAACGACCCAGGCACTTTTATTATTGAGATGTCAGCGCTGTTTGCCCCATGCCTTGTAAGGGCGTCTATTGCCCCCTCAAGAAGGCGGCCCGTAATAAAATCGTTAAAGCGGCTTACGATAAGGCAAAATCTAAAACCCTTCGCGTTTATGTCTCCTTCGTATATGTTCATCTGCCTCTCCTTTGTCCTATACCTTATCCAGGATATGTCCCATTTTCTTCTTTTT
>JADFYL010000180.1 GCA_015233045.1 Nitrospirota bacterium
AGAAAGCCCACGAAGCGGACATATGAAATGCTGTGTTTTCACTTTATGGGCGTGGCTACGGACGGGGAATTAGAAGCACATATAGAATTTGCAAAAAGCCTGATACCCCCCTCACTGCCGCAAATTGCTTCGCATAGCAATTATCATACCGGACAGTATTGAGGTAACCCCCTTCATTTTTAATCCTTTAATCCTTATGCTGCGCGGTCTTGTGCTATTGCCCTATCGTAGTCAGGGTTTGGAGAATGGAGTCAAGCCTGTTCTTTATTTCAGCGTATCTCATGTGGTTGTCTTCGGGGGTGTAGATGCCCATAGCCTTTTCGAATGCGTATGCGGCCTTGTTGAGGTTTTCCTTTTTATTTTGCATATTTGACAGGGCATGACAGGCAACTCCAAGATTATACTGTGTTTGGGCATATTTAAACGGTAACTGGTTTGCGGTTTCGATTTTCAACGCCTTTTCGTATGAGCGAGCGGCCTTCATGAGATTTTCCTCTTTGTCGCACACCTCAGACAAGGCCAGGAAGGCGTTTCCCATGTTGCTTTGTGTATGGAAGTACTCTAATTCCTCGGGCGAGTATATTTTTAGCGCCTCTTTAAACGCATATATGGCCAGCTTAAGATTCCCCTCTGTTTCTTGTTTTTCTGACAGGAGCGTATAGGCATTTCCAAGGTTGTTCATCGTCATAGCGTAGTCTTTCGGAAAGTCTTCGGGGGTGTATATTTTGAGGGCGTCTTTAAATGCCGCCACAGCCTTCATCATATATACTTCGCTGCCACCACTGTCAGTCAATGCCCCGAGGGTGTTTCCCATGCAGTTTTTTAGAACTGCGTATTCAATCGGATATTCGACCGGGGTGCGAACCTTTAGGGCCTCTTCGTAGGCGGCGACAGCCTTTATCAGGGTTTCGGCCTTGTTGTCAGTTACCTCTGATAAGTCGTCATAGATGCCGGCGAGGTGGTCTTGTGCTATGGCGTATTGGACGGGGTCTTTGTCCATGTTAATCAACCTAATGGATGCATCGGTGAAGGCGGCCGCCTTTGTCAGGTTCTCTTCTTTGTCTCTGAGCGCGGAGAGCTCCCAAAGGACGAGGCCTATGTTGTGGTTAATCTCGGCACAGTCACGAGGATACTTATCGAACGTACCGCTTCTTATGGCCTCTTCATAGGCCGCTGCGGCTTTTGACAAATTTTCCTCTTTGTTGCTGAGTGGCGACAATTCCCAGTAAGCAAGGCCAAGGCTGTTTTGCACGGTGCCGTATTTCACGGGGTTATTTTCCATGTTATAAATCTTCAATACATGCTCATAGGCGTTGACTGCCTTTTGAATATTCACCTGTTCGTCTCTCAGTTCCGACAGCGCCCACAGGGCGTTTCCTATATCAAACCATATCATGGCGTACTCGTCGGACGGCATTTCTCCATTTGGCGCTGTTGCCGCCGTGCCTCCGGTATATACCGACAGTGCCTCTTCATATGAGTCTATGGCCAGGATGAGATTCTTCTCATTATCTCCTTCCTCGGCAAGCCTTCTGTAGCTGATTCCAATACGATGATTTACCTGCGCGTAGAGCAACGGGTTACTCTTTTTGTTTATCTTTTCCAGGACGTTTTGATGCCCTTGCAGCGCCTTTGAGGAGGCGCGCTCCTCAAATAGCCTGCCGGCATTTTCGACGATCTCATCAAAGGCCTCTTTCTTTTCCTTCCTCTTCAGATATACATATATGACAGCGGCGGCAACGGCAAACGCCACCAGTGCCGCTATGACAAATAACGGTTGAGATATTCTATCCACGCCTATGCACCCTAATCATTGAGTTACCTCATGCCTCCCTTTGCTCTATTGCCGCGATTGAGTCAATGGCTGTTTCGGCTATGTCCGGGATTTCGTCGTTTAACAGGCACTGCAACCGCGGTATATGTCTTTTTACGCCTATGATACCGAGGCCATAGGCCGCGTCACCTCTGATAAGGGTAGCCTCCGAGTTCAGAAGTGGCGCTATAGAATCGGCGATCTCCCCAAGGTGGACAAAGTTCATCTCGGCCAAGGACTCAAGAAGGGCTATAGCCCCAATGCGCACGCGCATTCGCTCGTCGCCCATCAGCCGGAGCGCCGCGGGATAGACCTCTGGCTCATATTTGAACATATCAATAATGTTGTCCAAAAACCCCTTCTCCATATAATCCGCTATCATGTCGTAAAGATTCTGTTCCATTGCGTTTCAGTCGGTAGACACCTCCTCTCATGCTATTGTACAGTATTTCACCTGAAAGTGTCATGGTAGTAATAGATAATTGAGGATAATTTTTTCTCACGTTTGGGCTTACGGCACACCCGCCCTGCCCTCTTGTTTACAAACTCAGCGGGCGATAAATTTATTGCTTCGGTATGTTATATTAATTGGTATGTTAACCAGTTAATAACAGGGACACAAAGGAGATGATCATGTCAGATGAGTTCATTGAGGCAGACCCTGAGCAACTGCCGGATAATCCCTTTAAGGCCATTGGCAGCCAGTGGATGCTCATTACGGCCGGCACCGCGGAGTCTTTTAACACGATGACGGCAAGCTGGGGTGGGTTTGGCGTCATGTGGGCAAAAAAGATTTGCGTCTGTGTCGTGCGCCCTACCCGCCATACGTATGGTTTTATGGAAAAAGCCCCCATGTTCAGCCTCTCTTTCTTTGCGGAGGAGTATAAGAAAACGCTCCTTTTCTGCGGCACGCACTCAGGCAGAGACACAGACAAGATGGCCAAAACCGGCCTTACCCCCATTGCGGGCGACGAGACGGTATATTTTAAGGAGGCTCGCCTCGTGTTCCTGTGCAGAAAGATATATACCCACGACATAGACCCAAGCCGTTTCATTG
>JADFYL010000181.1 GCA_015233045.1 Nitrospirota bacterium
GCCTTAGTAGACTCTATCTCGGACATCTCCGCGTTGGCCTCTACCTCGGCGTCAACCTCGGGGATGTCTATGTAAACTATATCTCCAAGGGCATCCTGCGCGTAATCCGTTATACCTATGGTTGCCTTCTTTCCGGATATGCTTACCCATGTGTGTTCTTTATGATAGCGAAGCTCTTCTGGATTCATTTTTACCTCCGGGCTTTTTTATTACCTGTCAAACACAGGCTATCAGTCCTCTCCGTTTCTTATCACCATTTCTTATCATAGTTTTTTTACCTTTGTCAAGCAAAAAAAAACGGTGCGTTTGCTTATCATTACCTCTCCTGCAACTTTGACACATCGGCTAATTTATCGGACACTCGGCGAATCTCATCTAAAAGCGCCAACTTATTTAACCTCTTTTGTTCGTCCTTGTCCATAACCAGCACCTTGTCAAAAAATTTATTTATAGGTGCTATCAGGGTGCCGATTTTTTCATACGCCATCTTGTAATCCCCCCCTGACACAGCATTGCCTATATCATATTTAATATCTGTCAGAAATGTCCACAATTCTTTTTCCTCGCTCATATCAAACAGCTCCGGGTTTGGCTCGCCTTGAAAACCATCGGGGACTATGTTTTGTATCCTCTTAAAGGCAAACAGAAACCCGTTGTAGCCGTCGCTGTTTTTTAAATCCCGCAGCATGTCGAGGCGATTTAACAGATATACGGGCGGTATCTCCATAAAGCCGTAAAGCGCCGCCTGCGCCTCGTCGTTGACATAGTTTCTTGATAAAAACATGGCCTCAAGCCTTGACCGAAAAAATATCTCTATCGGGGCAATGAGACCCGCGTCTTTTCCTAATATGCCTATCGCCTGGTCAAATAGTTTTTTCAATGTAATGGTATTAAATTTATTTTCAGTTAAAATAGACATTAACCCTATGGCCTGGCGGCGAAGGGCAAACGGGTCCTCGGAGCCGGTAGGGATAAGGCCGACACTGAAAAATGACACAATATTATCGAGCTTGTCGGCAAGGCTCAATGCCGTGCCAATTGCCGTTGCCGGAATCTCTCCGCCCGATTGCTGAGGCATGTACTGTTCGTTGAGGGCCTCGGCGATTTCCCTGTCGTGACCATTTTTCATGGCATAATGTTTACCCATGATACCCTGCAGTTCGGTAAATTCACGTACAACTCCGGTGGCAAGCGCGGTTTTTGAAATTTCCGCCGCCTTTATGTACCTATCAGGTTCATGTTGATGGAGTTCTTTGGCAAGGTAAGCGATTATCAGCTCAAGTCTCTTTGTTTTGTCGTAGAGGCTGCCGAGCTTGTCGTGAAATGTGATTCCCTTGAGGCTGTCAATACGCTCACGCAGCGTTACATGCAAATCCTGTTCGTAATAAAACTTTGCGTCCTCAAGGCGCGCCTTTATGACGCGCTCCGCGCCAGCGCGGACGGTTGCCTCGTTTTCTTTGAGCGTGTTGCTTACCACAATAAACTGGTTGATAAGGCGGTCGTCACGCTCCAGCGCGAAGTATTTTTGATGCCCACGCATTACGCTGATTAAAAGCTCCGCCGGAAGTCGGAGGAATTCGTTGGGAAACTCGGCCACAACACAAACTGGATATTCGACTATATATGTGACTGTCTCAAGCAGCGCCTCGTCTGTAATGGGCGAGGCATTAAAATCCGCGGCTATCGCCTGCGCCTGTTTTCTTATCAGCTCTTTTCTTTCGTCTTGGTTTACAACGACATAATTTGATTTCAGGGCGGTGACATACTGGTTTACGTCCTCCAATTTGACAGCGCCTTCGCAGAGGAAGCGGTGCCCGTATGTAATATTAGCGCTTTCAACCCCACCATATTTCACATTAACCGGCTCACTGCCGCACAGGGCGGTTATCCAACATATAGGACGGGCAAATTTACAATCCAGCGACGCCCATCGCATCATCTTTGGGAAACGAATCGCGGCTATTATCTTTTCAAACACCCCGCCGATTATATCCTTAACTGGAAGGCCGGGCTGCTCAATCCTGGCAACTATATACTGCCCCTTGCCCTTTGTCTGAGTTGACAACTGCCCGACGTCAATTGAGTGTGTGGCGGCAAAGCCAATAGCCGCCCGCGTTGGGTTTCCATCCGCGTCATAGGCGGCAGAGACGGGCGGCCCGAAGACCTCCCTTACCTTTTTCTCCTGATACATCTGCACGCCATCAACTATAATGGCAAGCCTTCTGGGGGTGGCATATACCTTCACCGCTGAGAAGACAACAGTGGCCTCTTTTAATTGCCCGGAGGCAAGCTCCTCAATTCTGGCAACGCCGTCTGAGAGAAACCCCGCCGGTATCTCCTCTGTTCCAATCTCAAGGAGGAGTGATATATCAGGTGAATTATCGTTCATGGCATATTCTCCTAAGGCAAATCCGCCCCATTATTTAATAAATATGTCTCTGCACAGAGGCGGGCAAGCGCACGCACACGCGCAATATACCCCGTGCGTTCATTCACTGAAATCGCCCCTCTTGCATCCAATAGATTAAACACATGCGAGCATTTAAGGCAATATTCATAGGCCGGAAGGGTCAGTCTGGCCTTCACCAGGGCGTGTGACTGACCGTGAAAATCGTCAAAATGGCGTCTGAGCATTGCCACATCCGCCAGTTCAAAATTAAACTTCGAGCACTCCACCTCGTCCTGCCGGTGGATGTCGCCGTAGAGGAAGTCCTCGTTCCAGCGCAGGTTATAGACGTTGTCCACGCCCTGCAGGTACATCGCTATGCGCTCAAGCCCGTAGGTCAGCTCAAGCGATATGGGTTTTAGGTCAATCCCGCCGACCTGCTGAAAATATGTAAACTGCGTAACTTCCATGCCGTCAAGCCAG
>JADFYL010000063.1 GCA_015233045.1 Nitrospirota bacterium
AAGGCCGGGCACGGGGCATGGCCTGACATTTATCAAAAACGCGGTTGAAATACACGGGGGCGTCTTTGGATATGAGCCTGTTGACCTTGGCAATAATTTTTATTTCGTCCTGCCTGTATAGTGCATTTGGGTATGGTGCCAAATAATTTATCAGATAATTCATTAAATAATTTGGCGAATAGAATTTCTGATGTCTATAGGAGGATTTGCCATGCGGCGATGAGGGCAGGCAGGGCACCTGAAACGGTGCGTCTTGTGGCTGTGACGAAACATTTTCCAGTCAGCGTTGTCTCTGAGGCGGTTGACTTGGGTCTCAGGGTCTTTGGCGAGAGCTATGTCGGTGAGGCCGCGTCCAAGCGTGAAACGATCCTTGGGGAAAACCCCTCATCCAGCGTGTCATGGCATCTCATTGGCCATCTGCAAAGAAATAAAGTGAAAAAGGCCGTTGCCACCTTCGACTGTATTCATTCCATTGACTCTGCCGCCCTTGCCGCAGAGGTTGACGCCCACGCCGCAAGGGCCGGTAAGATTCAAGATATCCTCATACAGGTGAAACTCTCGGCGGAGGACACAAAGACAGGGATTGAAGAGGACGGTGTGTTTGCCCTTGCAGAGCGAATAATGAGTTTTCATAAGAATCTCAATCTGATTGGCCTGATGGCAATGCCGCCTTTTTTTGAAGACCCGGAGCTGTCGAGGCCGTTTTTCAGGAGATTAAAAGACATAAGGAACGGCCTCGCAAAAAAGGGGATTGCCCTTGCGGAGCTGTCCATGGGGATGTCAAATGATTTTGAGACGGCAGTCGGGGAGGGTGCCACGATGGTCAGGGTTGGCAGTGAGATATTTGGTGAAAGATAATACAATAGCTGACCCATGGCGCTGCATTAACCCCGCGCGGCTCATGGACATATTCATTGAGCTTATTCAGATAGACTCGCCGTCGTATAATGAGCGGGAGATAGCCTCAAGACTCACCAAACATCTGATTGAACTGGGGCTTAGCGTGGAGTTTCAGCAATACGGCAAATCATTCAACCTGATAGGACGAAAGCACGGGACGCTCCGGGGTGTTGCGCCTGTTATGTTGAGCAGCCACATGGATACGGTGGAATCCACCAAAGGGCTGAAATCAATACGCGAGGGCGGCGTTGTTAAAACCGATGGTAGCACTATACTTGGGGCGGATGACAAGAGCGGCATTGCGGAGATTCTTGAGGCCCTCTATGTGCTGAAAGACCAGGGCCTTCCGCATGGCGATATTGAGGTGGTACTGACGTCTGCTGAGGAGCGCGGTCTCATTGGGGCACAAAATCTTAACTTTGATAGTCTTAAAAGCCGCATAGCCCTTGTGCTTGACTGCAGCGGCGGCATCGGCAGGGTTGTCCTTGCCGCCCCCACGCACGACATCTATGAGATGCGAATAACTGGCAGGGCGGCACACGCCGGCATAGAGCCTGAGCGCGGCACAAGTGCCATCAAGGCCGCCGCTAACATTATTGCCGCAGTGCCAGATGGCCGCGTAGACCCAAATACGACGGCAAACATTGGAACAATTCAGGGCGGCGCAGCAACGAACATCGTCCCCAAAGAAGTGACTATAACGGGAGAGATTAGAAGCCATGACACCGAGGCCCTGCTGAGGACTAAAAATGCCATCTTTGATACAGCCCGAAGGTTGGCCAAAAAAAATCAGGTAAAAATAGAAATCGGGGAGAATCGTCAATATCACGGTTTTCATATAAGCGAGGCGGATGAGTTCGTAAGGCTGATTAAAAATGTATGCGAAGACCTCCTGATAACCCCTGAGTTTATATCATACGGCGGCGGCTCAGACGCAAATATTTATAATCGCAATGGGATAAAATCCCTCGTAATCTCATCGGGGATGCAAATGCCCCATACAACAGATGAGTTCATAAAAGAGGAAGACCTCTCAAAGGCCGCCCTCATGCTGCTTGGCATCATTAAGGCACTTGCCGCCGATAGCAAAATGTGAAGCCAGAAGCAGATAAAGCTGAGTATTAAAAGCAATGCCAATTCTCCCACCGCCATTTCATTAAACCCTGCGAGCGTTGTTTTCAGGATACGGGTATTCCATGTGCCTGGCGGTGGCTTGGGCAATTGTCTCACCGAAATAACGTGCGACAACCATAAGCGCCATATCAATACCCGCTGAAATACCTGCGGATGTGAATATCCGCCCATCTTCAACAACATGCATGCCGTACTCAACCGTTACCATTGGAAATGACTCTCGCATCCAATCAAGTGAACGCCAGTGGGTTGTTGCGTGACGCCCTTCAAGCAGGCCGGCAAACCCAAGAAGCATTGAGCCAGTACAAACCGATGTCAGGGTTTCAACCTCCAAAGCACGACAACGCAGCCAATTGAGCATTGCAGGATTATTGATTTCCTTGCGAGTACCCCAACCACCGGGTACGACAAGGATGTCTAACTTAGGGCAGCTCTCAAATGTATGGTGTGGAATTACTTTCATCCCGCCACTTGTAGTCACTGGACAGTTATTTTCTGCGACCAACAGCACTTCAAATGGCGAGGACTCTTCTATTCTTTTTTCCTCAGTGAGTCGGGTAGTTGAGAAGACCTCAAAGGGGCCGCAGAAATCAAGAACCTCAATGTTCTCAAACAAAACGATGCCGACGCGTATTTTTTCCACAGGGGCTACTCCTTTTATCCTGAATTATATCGCACAGGAAGACATTTTTCAAGCGATATTTGATGCCTTATTGGGACACCTCATTGACACGTTACCCGCTAAGCCCAGAAAAAAATTTGCTACTTAATGTCCAATTGGTTTATTATATTGGTTAGACTAAATCTAAAAGGTGAACAGGAAAAAAATGAAAAGACAAGACATAAGAAACATCGCAATAATCGCCCACGTTGACCACGGTAAAACGACATTGGTTGACGCCATGTTCAGACAGTCGGGCGTGTTTCGCTCCAATGAAAAGGTTCAGGAACGCGCTATGGACAGCATTGACCTCGAAAGGGAGCGCGGTATAACCATAATGGCTAAAAACACGGCCGTTTTTTATGAGGGCGTCAAGATTAATATCGTTGATACGCCTGGACACGCGGACTTCGGCGGAGAGGTCGAAAGGACTCTCAAGATGGTTGACGGTGTGCTGCTGTTAGTGGATGCCTCAGAAGGGCCGCTTCCTCAGACGCGCTTTGTGCTGAAAAAGGCCCTTGAGCTTGAACTGCCACAAATAGTGGTGATAAATAAGATTGACCGCCCGGACGCCAGAATTCAGGCCGTTGTGAACGAGGTATATGATCTGTTCATTGATCTTGACGCGGTAGAAGAGCAGTTGGATTTCCCCGTTGTCTATACAAATGCCAAGGCGGGAACCGCCGCGCTCCACCCGGAAGATAATGCCGACAGCCTTAAACCCCTGTTTGAGGCTATATTGCAGAGGATTCCCGCACCGGACGACAAAAGAGACGAAATCCTACAGATGCTCGTAACAAACATTGACTACAGCGACTATGTTGGGCGCCTTGCCATAGGGAGAATATTCTCCGGTACCGTAAAAGTGGGTGATATGGTAACGGTCTTGCTGGATAAAAATGAGTTATCAAAAACAAAGGTAACGTCTATGTTCACATTTGAGGGGCTTGGACGGACAGAGTCAAAAGAGGCATGTTCAGGCGATATCATAGCCCTGTCCGGCATTGAGGGCATTAATATAGGCGACACGGTGTCAAACTACGAAAGCCCGCGGGCGCTGCCGCGCATTAAGGTGGATGAGCCGACGATTTCTATGGTTTTCTCCGTAAACACATCCCCGTTCGCCGGAAAGGAAGGAAAATACGTTACGTCACGACAACTGCGCGAAAGGCTTGAGAAGGAACTCCTCTATAACGTATCTATAAAGGTTGATTTCTCAATGATGGACAGTTTTGAAGTAATGGGCAGAGGGGAGCTGCAACTTGCGATTCTCATTGAGATGATGCGCCGCGAGGGCTATGAACTCTCTGTCTCAATGCCCACAACGATTACAAAGGATATTGACGGTGTCCTCCATGAGCCGATGGAAATACTCGTCATAGACATCCCCGAAGACTATGTCGGCGTGATTACAAAGCAGGTAGGAATGAGAAAAGGCCGTATGACGAAGATGCACAACAATGGGTTTGGCCGTGTGAGGCTGGAATTCAGGATACCATCAAGGGGATTGATAGGATTTCGTTCACAGTTTTTGACCGACACCAGAGGTACAGGCCTGTTAAACCACCTGTTTGATGGCTATGAGACGTGGCAGGGTTCCCTTACCAGACGCCAAACCGGAGCGCTCATTGCCGACAGGGCGGGCAGGGCTACGGCATACGCCATATTCCACTTGCAGCCGCGTGGCGCAATGCTCACCGCTGAAAACACACAAGTCTATGAAGGCATGATAGTTGGGGAAAACTCAAGGGAAAATGACATAGACGTAAATATAGTCAAAGAAAAAAAGCTGACCAACATGAGAGCCTCAGGGGCGGACGACGCCCTTCTGCTCGTCCCTCCACGCCCGATGAACCTCGACCTGGCCCTCGAATTTATCAAAGAAGATGAACTTGTAGAGATTACTCCTATCTCCATACGCCTAAGGAAAAAAATCCTTCAGGCAAACAAACGCCCGAAACTGAAACAGGCAAAGGAGTGACCACAGGGCAAAAGACTAACGACGAAGGGGGGGTAACCCCCCCTTCACCCCGTAAATCTCGCCACGTTGGCTATGGCCTGAGCAAGTTCGGTTAGGTCGGTGATTTTAGTACAGTTGACGCCGTTAAATATCTCAATGTCCCCCCTTACTCTGGCAATAAATGGGACGTGATTTGCCGCTGCGGCCTTGTAGTCACTCATGGCGTCACCCACATAGACGGCCGTGTTGGGGTGGATTCCATGTGTGTCGAGGATTTCTTGTACGATTGCGGCCTTCTTTTTTGGAGCGCCGTGGATTGCCTTAAAGTAGTTCCGCATTGCTCTCTGTCTTATTATTTCCTCTATTTCTTCCTGCGGCGTAGCGGTTGAAATAAAACATGTGTAACAATTCGGGGCGAAGTTATCCAAAAACTCCAGCGCGCCCCTCACAAATGGCGCGCGCGATACCTCATCCACAACAAGGTCTGCAAACTGCCCGCAAAGGGCATCGAATCGCGCGGCGGAAAGAGGCCTCTCCAGTATCGTTTCATAGATGTGGCGAAACTTATCAAATCTCGACACACCCGCGTTTTGCAGGTGGTACTCTACAACACTGGCCATAACTGCCTCCCCCTCAGACTCAAAGACCCTCGCAAACGCCCGCGTCTTTATGTCCACCGATTCGACCAGTACGCCATCAAAATCAAATATTATAGACTTTATCATCACATAACCCTATTGCGGTGCATGGGGCGCTGTCGAGCCTTTCTATGCGCAGTGGAAAAACAACTACTTCCCTTAAAGACGCAAGTTCCATAGACAGGTTCATGTCCTCAATCAGTAAAATCGGGGCGTTTTGCCCGTCGGGGTCTAAAAATGCCCTGTGCGTAAGCCTTCCCAACTGGCGGTCGGCATAAGGGGATACCGAAATCCAGTCTATCCCCACCGCCCGCAGGTGGGGATATTGTTTACGTAAATAAAATCCCACCTCAGGGGCGATGCCGGGGTTATATTTTACGTACGCATTCTCGTGCCTTTGTTTGCACCAGTCTGACTGTATCAGCAGTAGGTCTGTCTGGGGGGCTATACCCTGAATCTCGTTTATGACCTCAGACGGTTGTAAAGAGACCCGCAAGACCTGAGGGTTCTTAAAGAACCAGAATTCGGGCGGGTACTCATAAATCTTCATACCGTTATTAAAAAAATGATTTGGGGCATCAACATGTGTGCCCCAGTGGTTTTCCATCGTAAATGAAAATACATTTGCCGCGTCCCCCTGTGCGATGGATTTACGGGTTTGAATCGCGATAGACTGCGCGCCGCCGTAAACGGGGTTTTTCCCTTCCGCCAGGGCGTATGATAAGAATTCATATCTCATGTCAGGACTTGTCTTTGACCGAAATGCCGTTGTAGATTTGCAACGGCGTTATTGCGCTATATAAGTTGTATATGGTTTCAAGGATACCCTGTCCAAGGTCAACATAGGTGTGGGAGGTCAGTCGTCTGCCGATTTTTGGGGCAAAGGTGTATGGGGTTATCTCGTAGTGCAGGTCGGTATCGGCTGGAAGGAATTCTATTTCGATCTTATTATCAAGCATCTCCTTTATCATGAACAGGAGGTCTTTTATCCTCATCTGCTGGTAGCCGGTTATGATTATGTGCTGATTTGTAAACTCATCCGCAAGTATCTCCACACTGCCTCTTGCCGCGTCGTGGATGTGGATATATTCCCTAAGTTCTTCGCCGTCGCCGTTGCGTGTTATCTTACCCTCTTTCAGCGCCTGTGTCAACATCGTATAGATGACGTTTCTGCTGTCTGCCCTTGGGCCATAGAGTGAGCCAAAACGCAGTATTGTATAGGGTAGGCCAAACAGCTCCCTGTAGTTTTCGATTAACAGCTCACAGGCCTGCTTCGTGCTTCTGTATATAGAGCCTGCCTTGCTGTAAACGTAAAGGGAACTGGCAAAGACAAACCTCTTCACGTTTGCCTTTCTGCACGCCTCCAGTATGATAGTGTTTCCAAGTACATTGTAGCGCACCCCCTCCAGGGGCTTCCTGCTTGCCTCATCTATGTCAGCGATACCGGCAAAGTTATAGACGTAATCACACCCATGGACAACCGTCTCAACGGCCTGCTCATCTAAAATATCGCCAACTACTATTTGCTGCGAGCCGCTCAAATACCGGGATTGGTTTATGTCGTAGATAAATACCTCATAGCCCGCGGCGTCAAGGCAATCTGCCACATGGCTTCCAAGAAAACCCGCCCCACCAAAGACCGCAACCCTGCCAGCCTTAGGCATTGCCCAGCCCCAGTAACAGGTTCTCCGCGGACAGCCGTTCCATCTCAACGCGCGATTCAACCGCGTATGAACCCACATGCGGGGTGAGGATGATATTTTTTAACTCCCTTAGGTTGCCCCCATAGGGTTCACTCCTGAACACATCAATCGCCGCGCCGCTTAGATGGCCGCTTTTCAGGCCGTCAAACAGCGAGTCCTCGTCCACTGTCCCGCCGCGCGATACATTTATAAGCCATCCGCCTTTTTTCATACGCGCAATCTCATCCGCCCCCACAATCAGATCTTTTGAGGAGACATGAATAATCACCACATCGGCAAAGCCGAGCAACTCGTTCAGAGATAAGCGCCTTATTTGGGGTGGCTCCTGTTCGATAAACGGGTCAGTAAACGCAACCGTGCATCCCAATAACTGTAACAGCGAGGCCGACGCCCTCCCGATCCTTCCAAAGCCTATGATTCCGATGTTTTTTCCAGTTAGCAGATTGCCCATGAGTTTCTCCCACCTGCCTGCCCTGATGGCGGAGTCCATTTCGTTTATTTTCCTCATAAGATTTAATATCAGCCCCACGGTCAACTCGGCAACCGCGCGCGTGGGCGCGTCAGGGGTGTTAAAGACCCCTATCCCAAGCCTCCTCGCCGCCAAAATGTCAACATTGTCCAACCCCGTTCCGCACCTGGATATTACCCTTAACCCTGTCAGTCCCTCCAGCACATCGGCGCTCAACGGTTCAGTGCCTGCGATAATCCCAACGGAGCCGCGGCAGAGCTGCACGATCTCTTCCCTTTTTAATTTCCTGCCGTATGGGTTTAGGACAATTTCAAAGTGAGCGCGCAAGGGCACCAGCGGCTTTTCGTCGTACTTGCCGAAGGAGCTCGTCGTTATAGATATTTTTGCCTTTTTCAAGTTAGTATTCCTCTCAAGCCAACGTTCAGCCTGTGCCTATGCTATCACATTAATTATGAAAATATCTACAGACCCCTCAGCCGGAGTGCTGAAGCCGCCAACGAGGGGGGTTACCCCCCTTCGTCTTTAATCCCTTTTATTTCTATCATTTGTTTGCCCTAGTGTGCTATTTTTCTTACGGTTTTTAAGTTGCGAGATGTGATACAATACGTGTGTTGACCAGTAAATAAGAGGAGATATAAGTGAAAATTGCCATTATTAACCCCTCGTTGAGGCCGGAGTCCAAGAGGAGGCAGCTTCCCGTGGGGCTTGCCTATATACTTACGGCTGTAAAGAGGGCGGGTTTTGATTTCGACTTGATAGATATGGATATTAACTACATCACGATGTCGCGGTTGGAGGAGATTTTATCGAAAACCACCTACGACGTATGTGCCCTTGGGTGCATAGTTACGGGTTTTAAGTTTGCAAAGCAGATAGCCGAAATCGCAAAAAAAATTAATCCCGATACTGTTATTATTGCTGGCAACTCACTTGTTACCTCAATCCCTGAACTACTCCTCAGCAACACAATGTTTGACATAGGCGTTATGTCAGAGGGGGACATTACTATCGTGGAGCTTTTGCATGCCCTCAAGAGTAACCAGCCGTTGTCGGGAGTTAAGGGTATCGTATATAAGGAAGATGGCAAGGTCATCTTTACCACAGAGCGCCCGGCGATCGCCAATTTGGACGAAATAGGCTTTCCTGACTGGCGGCTGTTTGAGCTGGAGAAATACAGGGAGTATTCGTACATAAATGTAAACATAATGGATGCCGGTATGGCAGACGAAAATGTGCTGTCATATCCTTTGAATTCCGCAAGGGGTTGCCCGCACAGGTGCGGCTTTTGTTATCATGTGTTTAAAGGGAAAAAATACAGGAAGTATTCAAAGCAGGCGATAATGGATGAAATCAAGCGGCTGCATTTTGAGTATGGCTGTAATTTTGTGTCCTTCTGGGATGAGTTGACCTTTGCAAACATTCAAAGTGTCAGGGATATGATAGATGGATTCAGCAAGCTGGATTTCAGGATAGGATGGGAGTGTCCAACCAGAGGCGATCTGTTTAAGAAAGAACACGTTGGCCTGATAAAGGATCTAAAGGCCGTTGGCTGTGATAATATATCCTTTTCACTTGAGAATGCCAGTGAGGAAATCCTCACCGCTATGAATAAGAAACTAAACGTGTCACAGTTCATTGAGCAGGCGAAGGCGTTGTGGGAAGGCGGCTGCGTCCCGCTTACATCTGTTGTCTTTGGCTACCCGCAGGAGACGCCCGATAGTATTCGAAAAACCATCGAAGTATGTGAGGAGTGCAACATATTCCCAAGCGTAGGGTTTCTCCTGCCGCTGCCGGCAACACCGATATATGAGTGGGCAAAGGAGAAAGGCTACATTACTGACGAGGTGGCATACCTGAGCAGAATTGGGGATAGACAGGACTTCCACATCAATTTGACGCAAATGTCAGATGAGCAGTACGTAGGGACAGTGACGAGTTCCCTTGAGGCGCTTGCGAAGAAAATGGGATTAGAATTCGATTCGGTTTTTAAGACGGTTAGGTATGTGAAGCCAAAAATAATGGTTCGCTGATGTGACAGGTGTGGGCAATAAAGCGCTGATATTACACACGGTTTCAGACGCGCGCCACTGCGTGAGCAACGTCCTCTACGAAGGCAGCCTCCTGTTTTGTACCCGCTCAAGCGTTGAAGTCTTTTTCAAAGAAACTCTTTCATTGAGATGCCAGTGTCTAAGTAGTTTTTTTTCTGATGAGGACATCTTTCGACTTAAGGACAGCGCGTCAAAAGAAGTTGACAATATCTTGGATTCCCTTGATAAACATATCTCGCCAGTATTAAACGCGCGATATGGCCTCAAGATGAACTACTTCAGGTGCCTTTACTCTTACAACGGGAAATACCAATATTTGGGGTATTTAATTTTATATGAAGCAATACAAAGAATATCGGAGCAATTCGATTTGTCAGAGGTTGTCTGTTATGATTATAAGTTTAATGAGTTTATCGAGACTGATAAATCTTTTACAGATGTCCTTTCTTTGCACAAAGGCAGCGTTAATACAAAAGTCATAACCTATCCTAAGACAGTTGAATCTGGAAGCGGCATAACACTCACAAATATCCTGAAAAGAATAAGACAGAGACCCCTATATGTCCTTGAGGTGCTGTTGCGCCAACTTACGGCAGAGCTGCACTATAGACGATTTTCAAATGACAGAAAGACCATTTTGTTGTATGGACACCTATATGAGCTGGATTTTTTGATAAACAGTCTCAATAAATACAATATCATATACTATGACCACAACAGCGGCGTACCAGTCGGATTCAGGCACAAGGAGTATGTTTCTGATGTGAGCGTTGATTATAGCGTCCTTTCAGACAATATAGAAGGCCGCACTGCAAAGATTGTCCTGAGCGATTTGAAATACGACTTCAGTACGAACATAAGTAGATACCTCAACGCCGTCCTGCTGCTCAGGGATATACAAAAGAGATATCCTGTTTCATTGGGGGTGTGGGGCAATGGCCCTATACATGGGGTTAAGGCATTTATCATTGAATATCTAAAGTCTGAGGGTATAACAATACTTGGGGCGCAGCATGGCTGTCTTTTTGGCGATTCCTATGTGCCGTGGCACTTTGACGCGGATCTGCGCAGGTGCACTAAGTTCATAAGCTATGGCTTTACAGAGGAAGACCTGGGAAGGCTATACCCACTCAAGGGTCGGCACGCGGAGATTATCCCCCTCGGTAAAACAAAACTCCCTAAACTAAAGAAGCCCTCAATTGACATCCTATTTCCCATAACAAACGGTTTATCCATACTTGAAGGAGGTATGGACAGAACCCCGCCTCACAAGCTGACAGAAAGGCAGATGGATATTCTTAACTATTTAAACGGCCTGAAGGATCTTAAAGTCTATATAAAACCGTTTATGAATTCAACCTATGACAACTGTCCGGTAATTCCGGTATTGAAAAAAATGAACAATCTAACGGTTGTTCACGATATGGTTTTATTAGAGTTTCTTGAGAAATATCAACCGGCGGCCATAATAATGGAGTTGCCCTCTCAACCGCTTTTTGAGGTCTTACACATGGATGCAGAGATATTTCTCGTGAACTGCGAGATGCATCCATATGAAGAGCAGGCCCTCTATGAGCTGAAAAAACGTGTACACTTTGCCTACGACACAGGGGAATTACTATCCATGTTAGAACTATATGTAAGCGGCAAGCTCGAAAAAAAGCGTGATCAGACCTTTTTCCATCACTATGTCCGCAAAGAAAATACAAAGGAAAACATCTTCAAACTAATTAACAGTCTGTGTGAAGGCCAGAGATAAAGTGCCACAGACTGCCGCCGATTCGTTTAATAAGAGATATTTCTACAAACTAACGACGAACTTTGTTGGTCTTCTTATTGGCCTTGTATCGCAGACGATTATACCGAGGTCTCTTGGTCCGAGAGCCTACGGTGATTTCAATTATCTGACGAATTTTTTCAGCCAGTTGATCTCGTTTCTGGAGTTAAACACATCAACGGGATATTTCACTATGCTCTCGAAAAACCCGAAGGACTCGCAGTTGGTACGCTTCTACATGTTCTTTGGCATGGTGGTCTGCATTGCCGTGTTTTTTGTCGTGGGCGCCTCCCATATAACCTCTCTCTATAAGTATATATGGCCTGGCGAACAGATAGGCTACATATATTTGGCCGCGGTCTTTGGGCTTTTCACATGGACATCACAGATATTCAGCCAAATGGTGGACGCCTATGGATTGACTGTTGCCGCGGAAAAGGTGAAGATGTTTCAGCGGCTATTGGGATTGTCACTTTTGGTATTGTTATTTATTGCTGGCAGATTAAATCTGTTCAACTTTTTTTTATATAACTACGTGTTATTTATATTTCTCATGGTGTCCCTGATATTTATAATGAAAGGGGGCGGTCTTTCACTGTTTAAAAGGGCGGGGTTAACAGCGGGGCGCGCAAGGCATTATGCCCGGCAATCCTACGCGTACAGCCACCCGCTGTTTGTGAGCGGTTTGGCGGCGATGCTGACGAATCTTTTTGATATGTGGCTTTTGCAGGTCTTTGGTGGAAGCGCGGAGCAGGGATTTTTTGGACTCTCATCGCAGATAGGAGCCCTGTGTTTCCTGTTTACCGGGGCGATGACGCCGCTTCTGATGAGGGAATTTTCTATTGTCCATGCCGAGGCCGACACCGAACGAATGAGGTGGCTCTTCGAGAGATACATACCTATGATGTTTTCAATAGCGGCGTTTTTTTCTTGTTTTATATCGGTAAACGCGGCGAAGGTCATTCACATATTTGGTGGCCAGCAATACAGCGCCGCACTTTGGGCAGTCTCTGTTATGGCCTTTTATCCAATTCATCAGACCTATGGACAGTTAATCGGCTCGGCGTACTTCGCGATGGGAAAGACCGCCCTGTACAGAAATATCGGAATCCTTGTAAGCGCCGCTGGGGTGCCCGTGTCGTTTTTCCTGATAGCGTCGCCTACGTATCTCGGATTCGGCGCGGGGGCTTTGGGATTGGCAGTTAAGATGGTTGTCATTAACGTAATTAGCGTCAACGCGCTGCTTTTTTATATAGCAAAACCAATAGGGCTTTCGTTTGTCCACTACTTGAGGCATCAGGGGCTGTGTATCGGCTTTATGATTGTAACGGCATTGGCGTCGGCATTAATCGTTAACCAGATGGCGGGGGACAGGATAGTCATTGGATTTCTTGTCTCCGGTGTTATTTATACGCTTGCCACCGGAGTATTCGTCATGTACGTGCCGTCAGTGGCGGGGCTGAAAAGAGAGGATATTCAAAAAGTACTTAAAACTCTCAGGCTGCAATAACAGCGGATATTATGCTATTGTATCTAAGGAGGGACGGCTATTGATAGTTGCTATGTTAATGGGAAGAAAGGGCAGCAAGGGCTTTCCGGGAAAGAATCTGCATCCGGTATTCGGCAAACCGCTTGCCTGGTATCCTATGAGGGCCGCCGCTGATACACCTGAAATAGATAAGACATATATATCCACTGACGATGAGAGGCTTATGGCCCTTGCTGAGGAAAACTCTGTCGGGGTGGTCGTGAGGCCGCCGGAGCTTTGCAGCGACTCAGCCCTTGGTGAACACGTTTACCAGCACGCCTATGGCGTTGTCAGGGAACTTAACCCCCACGAAGAGATAGAACTCATAGTCCTGCTCATGTGCAACGCGCCAACCGTAACCGTCTCAATAATTTCAGAGGGCATAAAGGCGCTGCGGGCAAATCCAGAGTATGACTCGGCGGTCAGTGTATCAAGATACAACATGTGGAGCCCGCTTCGCGCCCGAAAGATTGACGAGGACGGCCTTCTTAAACCCTTCGTTGCTTTTGAGACATTTGGAGACCCAAGGACGCTCAACTGCGACAGGGACTCGCAGGGAGACGTATGGTTTGCCGACATGGGGGTTTCCATTGTGCGCCCTCGCTGTCTGGATAATCTTGACGATGGCCTGCTGCCACAGAAGTGGATGGGACAAAAAATCTACCCGCTTAAGCAGTGGGGAGGGTGCGACATTGACTACGAATGGCAGATACCGATGGTGGTGTATTGGCTTAAAAAGCATGGGATGTAGGCGATGAACCAGCACGTGATAGTCACAGGCGGGGCAGGGTTTATAGGCTCACACCTTGCGGAGGCGTTGCTGAGAAACGGTTGCCGTGTAACCGTACTTGATAATCTGCACACCGGCAAAGAGGCGAATATCCCCGCGGGGGCAGAGTTTATCAACATTGACCTCGGGGCAGATAACATGTATTCCCGCATAAGGGGACTGAAATGCGACGCGGTGTTTCACCTTGCGGGGCAGTCCTCTGGCGAGGCCTCCTTCGACGACCCTGAATATGATTTCAAAAGCCACGCCTTAAGCACGTTTTACATGTTGAGGTGGTGTAAGGAACACGACGTTTCGCGGTTTCTCTATTCAAGCTCAATGAGCGTTTACGGCGACCCTGATACGCTGCCCATAGGCGAGGGGCATCCGTTTAAACCAAAGACATTTTATGCGGCCGGCAAGGTGGCAGCCGAGGCGTATATAAACCTGTACGGCAGGCTGGGCGTTAACACCACGGTCTTTCGCCTGTTCAGCGTTTATGGCCCGGGGCAGAACCTTGACAACAAGATGCAGGGGATGTTGAGCATCTACTTGTCATATATGCTTGAGGGCAAACCGATACTAGTCAAAGGCTCCCCCGCGCGCTATCGTGACTTTATTAATATCAACGATGTCGTGGCCGCGTGGCTTTCAGCTTACGAAAATCCAGTCTCATACGGCAAGCAATATAACCTCGCAACCGGCGTGAAGACAACGGTTGAAGGGCTTCTCAATGAACTAAAAAACGCGTTTAATTCAAATAACTATCCAATAGAGTTCTTACAAAACACACCCGGCGACCAGTTTGGCGCTATCGGAGACATAAGTCTTATCAAAAAAGACCTGAGTTGGACGCCGACCGTTGACCTCAGGACAGGCATTGCGGTAATGGCCAAATGGGCAAGGGCCTTGAAAGGTGACAATCTGTGAAACGCTCAGGCGATACACTACATCACGACATATCCGGCGAGGACATCCTTGTTCGCGGCGACGAGAGATTTATGGAGTATCGCAGGAAATGGGAGGAAAACCCCAGGACGCTCACTGTGGGCAGCTTTCCCGTACATCTCGATATTGAAACCACAAGCACATGCAACCTCAGGTGTCCATTTTGCAAGACCACATATTCAAGAATGGCCATAAAAAACGGTTTTATGTCATGGGAGACGTTGAAAAAAATAATGGACGAGGCGGGAGACAACGGCCTCTATGCCTGTAAGTTCAATTTCAGAGGCGAACCGCTGCTGCACAAAGACCTATTCCGGTTTATAAGATACGCAAAGGAAAAGGGCCTCGTGGATGTGTTTTTTAACACAAACGGCACACTTCTGACCCCGGATAAGGCAAGGGCGCTGATAGAAAGCGGCCTTGACAGGCTTACGGTGTCATTCGAGGGTTTTGAGAAGGAGCTGTACGAGAGAAACCGCGTGGGCGCCACATTTGAGGTTGTCGTGAAAAACATTGAGACATTGAGAGATTTAAAGGTACAGCTTGGTTCTGAGACGCCTAAGGTACGCGTGCAGGCCGTGCTTATTCCAGAACTTCGTGGACACCTTGATGAGTTCACCGCCTTTTGGAAGGACAAGGCCGACCAGGTATCGTATAATGAAATGCTGGATAACGTGCCAAACACAGTAAAACCCGTTCGCAGTCTGTGGATTTGTCCATTTCCCTACCAGAGATTGATGATAATGTGGGATGGAACGATAACCGCGTGTTATAATGACCACTACGGCACATTGGCCGTGGGCAATGTCAACGATGTCTCAATACAAGAGGCATGGACATCGTTAATGAAGCCTTTAAGAAACCTGCACAAAGAGGGCCGGGCGCACGAGGCACAGGCATGTGCGGAGTGTCCGACGAGAATGAACGAGATAAAAAAGCGCGGTGAGGCATGATATGGGATATTCCACAGCCACCATTGACCCCATAGTGGCCGATTTTTTGAGAGGCATCGCCTTTCTGAAAGGCCAGATAAGGGAAATATATCTATTTGGTTCGCGAACCCGCTCTGATTGGCGGCCCGACTCGGATTACGATATATTGATCGTCGTCGAAAAAAAAGACAGGGTAATAAAAGATAAACTCTATGACTCTGTGATGGACATATTATTGGAAACAGGAAAACTGGTATCCCTGAAGATATTTCAAACGAACGAATTTATGAGATTAAAATCTATTCCAACGCCGTTTATGGAAAATGTTATGAGAGA
>JADFYL010000182.1 GCA_015233045.1 Nitrospirota bacterium
TCAGCATGGTTTGGCGCGCCTTTGCGGCCTGAATGCTTACCTCTTCGAGTTTTTGGTCCATTTCCTTTATCTCCGCCTCAGTGGCCCCTTCCGGGTCAAAGGAAACTAATCCTTCTATCACCGAGTTTTTGATCTTATCCATTGTGACCTTTCCATAGTTCGAGAAAAAACCCATTTTCCTTACCTCCTTAATATCTTACGAAATTTCAAGTTCAGGCTCTGCCAGCTCTATGCCTGCCATTATTGTTATTCCGGCCTCTTTTACAGCGCCGAACTCATCCTTAACTTTTTCCATCGTAACCACCACATACTCATTTATGCCGACATCCCTTGCGTACCTCATAGACAAACAATCCACCTTCATGCCGGTCATCCCATACGCGTCAAGCGCGACGGTCTCGGTAAACTCCATAGGTTCGATATAATCCTGCTGAGGGCTGCCTATTGTCCTCTGATACACCAACTCACCGTCTATTATGAAATCCTTATATCCTATCAGGCCAGTGTCATAGTTGAGCCATACCCCCCAATCGTCCTCGGTGGCGGGGAAGATCTCATCTATGACCTTAAAATAGGCCAGCGAGACGATCTCCGTATTCTCTACAACCACCTGAATAATAGACTCATCTTCTTTGTCCATAGTGGACTGAAGATATACCTTGTAGTTACTCATAGGCCCTATGGTGTATTTACCGGCGGCAACCACCGTGTGTGTTGACGCACCGGGTGATTGCACCTTTAAATTCTCCTCATTGATGATGAACTTCGTCTCGTCAATTTTCACTATACTGTTTATCTTCAGGCCAAGAGGAATAGTTGAATCCACACGCTGCCTCTTCCCCTCAAGCAGACCAGACAACGCCTCCTTTTGCCTTTGCACGATATGTTTAAAGATTCCCATTGCACCCATAGTCGTCCTCCTGATGTTAATCCAACCTGTATTTCGCCGCCGAAGCCGCGCCTTTCCTCTTATTGTATATATAATAAATTAATAAGGCAACCAGCACAAATATCAGGAGCCAGCGGAAAAAATGCGATTCTTTTTTCACGGGATGAGCCGCCTCGATCACTTTTTTGTTCAGGGCAATATCGGCGTCCACGCCGGGCGGGACATAAGACGGGTCAACAGGTTCACCCTTTAGTTCGGCGACCTGCTTATCGAGATTTGCGAGTTTGGCCTTTAGTTCAGCGTTTTCGCCTGAGAGCTTTTGGGTCTCCTCTCGCCATCTCTGGAAATCCGGGTCATTTTGATGGTTATAGTACATCCTTGAGTAGTTTCTGTCTGAGGCATGGTCGAGCATAAACCACAGAAACATGGCGTCCCACATGCCAAAAGACGGCGCGCTCATATATACATACTGCGGCGGCTGGTAGCTATTGCCCGAATAAAAGTTATCCCGCCGATAGGCATACGTGTTTTGGTCATAGCCGCGCGTCCTGTTTACGATGGGATTGCCAGTGTATCCGCTGTAATTAGTGGTAGTATCTTTCGATTTAAACCTGCCCTGTTGCGCCTCATACTTTGATAGGGATTCTTTGGCCTGTTGTTTAGAAACAGTGGTGTTTAGTTTTTGGTCATACGCAGAGGGTTTGCCAGTCTGGCCTCCGGCTGAGGCCGCCCCCGCGGTGTTGCCGTATTTTTTCTTGGAATCGCTTGATTGTTCCTGACTGCCTGATGATGAATTGGTGGTTGCTGAATTGCCATATTTTGAAGCCGGTGCCGTCGCTGTGCTGGTCTTGCTCGCCGATGATGAGTTGCCGTAAGAACTCCTGCCTGATGAACTACCTCCACTGCTCCTTGAGCCGCCTGAGCTTCCAGCCTTAGCCGACAGGATATCCGCACCGGCAAAGACAACCACAACCATTACTAAAATTACGACGTGTTTTTTAAACATCAATCCCTCCTGATAAATATTTTTATGGCACGGGTGGCCATTGCGAGGCGGCCTCAGCGGGTTTTATATCTTTTTCCCCTGCCTCTTCCTTATCTTTCTCCAGCAAGCCATCCAGAAATATGCCCTCCTGTACTTTCCCGTTTTTTAATGTTAACCTGCCGCGGCCGTTTTTCTTATCGTTTTCAAAATGGCCTTCATATCTGGAGCCGTCGGCGTAGGCCATGACGCCGTTGCCGTTAAAAAGGTTGTCAATGAATTCCCCCGTGTACTTGTCGCCGTTACTGAAATAATACGTGCCCTCGCCGTTGAACTTATCGCCTGAGAACTGCCCTTCATATCTGTCGCCGTTGGTATAATAATAAATACCCGTGCCTTGTCTGATGCCGTCCACACTATGCCCGACATATTTATCCCCTGAGGGCCAGATATTCGTACCACTACCGTTTCTCAGGCCGTCCTTAAATTCCCCTTCGTATTTTTGGCCATCAGCAAAAACAAGAGCACCTTTTCCACAAGCAACTCCACCGGCAAGTTGTCCTGTGTAGATGTCGCCGTTTGGGTAGTTGACGGTGCCGGTGCCACTGGGATTGCCACCAGTAAACTCACCCTCGTATCTCTCGCCAGTGTCAAATACAAATATCCCATATCCGTTTAAACAATCCCCCTTTATACACTCTGGATAAGCGGCCTTGCCAGAAAGAAGCAGCATTATAATAACTACCGCAACCACGCCGCCTGTCTGTGATGATATTGCTTTCATACCCGAATATGATAACATTTTCTGTGTCGTTACGTTAATCAACCCCAGGGCAATCGCATTAGAAATTGCCTCCCTTATTTTTGTCATTCCGGCTTGTCCGGAATCTGTC
>JADFYL010000183.1 GCA_015233045.1 Nitrospirota bacterium
ATGATTATTTTTTCTCGTGTGTCGATTGTTGCTGGATTTAGGGACTACGCGAGGCTTTTCTTATCGCATACAATCAAGTTATAATAGGTTCACGCGTTAACTACCCAACGGGAGCGCTAACTATCATAAGGAGCGGTTAAGAAATGTTAAAGAAAAAAGACAACTACGTTACCGCGGTCGTCGGGGCTACCGGCGCTGTGGGCGGTGAGATGATCGCAATCTTGCAGGAACGGAAATTCCCAGTTTCAGAGCTTCGACTCTTCGCATCCGAACGGTCAGAGGGTAGAAAAATAGAATTCAGAGACGACGAGATAAAAGTCGAAGTCCTTAGGGCAGATGTGTTTAAGGGAATAGACATCGCCCTGTTTTCCGCCGGTGCACAGAGGAGCAAGGACTTCGCCCCGTTTGCGGCCAAAGACGGCTGCGTCGTCATAGACAACTCAAGCGCGTGGAGGATGGCCCCGGAAATCCCCCTCGTCGTCCCGGAGGTTAATCCCCTGGACATAAAAAAACACAACGGCATCATCGCCAACCCCAACTGCTCGACTATTCAAATGGTCGTCGCCCTTAAACCTCTTCACGACAGGGCTAAGATTAAGAGAATCGTCGTGTCCACTTATCAGGCGGTATCTGGCACCGGCGCAAAGGCAATGGATGAACTGCTGGAGCAGACCAAGTCCCTGCTTAGCTTTCAGGAGATAAAGTGCAACGTCTATCCCTATCAGATTGCCTTTAACTGCCTCCCCCAAATTGATGTGTTTTTGGACAACGGCTATACGAAAGAAGAGATGAAGATGCTCAACGAAACCAGAAAGATAATGGGCGATAACTCAATACAACTAACCGCAACCACAGTGCGTGTACCCGTGTTCAGGGGCCACTCGGAGTGCGTCAACATTGAGACCGAAAAGAAGCTGACGGCAAACGAGGCGCGTGCCATCTTATCAGAGGCGCCAGGCGTTATTGTCTTTGACGCACCGGACAAAAGGGTCTATCCCATGCCCATAGACTGCGCGGGCAAGGACGCGGTCTATGTCGGGCGTATACGGGAAGACGAATCCATACCGTCGGGCCTCAACATGTGGATTGTGTCTGACAATCTTAGAAAGGGCGCTGCCCTCAACGCGGTGCAAATAGCCGAGAAACTCATTGAATTTGCCCAATAACCAGATGGTGCAAACAGATGAGCGGATTGAAACGGCCAAAGTCGGGGTGGCCGGGCCGGAGGACTTTCCCCGTGTCCCTATTGTCCTTGACGGCATATCCTCGCGCTTTATCAGTATCAACTTAATCATTCCAAGTTACATAGAAGACGGACACCTGAGGGTCATCATGGCAAGGCCGTGGGACGTTGGCACAATAGACGCCCTCGCCGTAGCCACAGGCTTCGAAATAGAGGCTATCGGGGCGGATGAGGCCGAAGTCCGTGAGTACATAGATAAGTTTTACAGCAGGGAATCAAATATAAACAAAATAATTGAGGACATGAGCGATGTAAGTTTCGACACGATAAATGACTACGACGAGGACATTGACCACCTTAAGGGGCTTGCCTCTGAGGCCCCTATTATAAAACTCGTAAATCTACTGATCTCAAGGGCGGTCCAGGCCAGGGCAAGTGACATCCACATTGAACCCTTCGAAAACGAGCTAAAGGTCAGATACCGCATAGACGGCGTCCTGAAAGAGGTCGAATCCACGCCGAAAAAACTCCAGCCCGCTATTATCTCAAGGGTAAAGATAATGGCTAAACTGAACATCGCCGAGCGGCGCCTCCCACAAGACGGCAGAATAAAACTCAAGATTGCCCTAAAAGAAATTGATATGCGCGTCTCTACCGTGCCAACCCTCTACGGCGAGAGCATCGTGATGAGGATACTTGACAAGGAATCAATCGTCATAGACCTTATGCAGCTTGGCTTCCCGCAGAATATTTTAGACGGTTTTAACAGTCTGATAACCAAGCCCCACGGCATTATCCTTGTCACCGGGCCAACCGGAAGCGGCAAGACCACCACGCTCTATGGCGCGCTTGATAAGATAAATTCTCCCGAAAAGAAGATTATTACGGTTGAGGACCCGATAGAGTACCACCTCAACGGCATAAACCAGATACAGGTAAAGCAGCAAATCGGCCTCAATTTTGCCAGTGCCCTAAGGCACATTGTCAGGCAGGACCCGGACATTATAATGATAGGAGAGATAAGAGATGTCGAGACGGCAGAGATTGCCATTCAGTCTGCCCTGACAGGGCACCTTGTGTTTTCCACGCTGCACACAAACGACGCCCCCTCGGCAATAACCCGCCTTATTGACATGGGTGTGGAGGCGTTTCTGCTTACGTCCACGCTTCGGGGTGTGCTCGCGCAGCGCCTTGTGCGCATAGTGTGCGATGTTTGTAAGGTCATAGACAATGACGCGGCCTCCCCTGACGAACTCGCGCTAATCGGCCTGAGCCGCGATGTCGTCTTGTACAAGGGCACGGGCTGCGAGCAGTGTGCGGGGACGGGGTTTTATAGCAGAAAGGGAATATTTGAGTTTCTTGTTGTGGATGACGAACTGAAAAAGGCCATCTTAAAAAGCACCGACTCCACCGAACTCAGGCAAATCGCCAGGAGGCGGGGGATGAACACCCTCATAGAAAGTGGGGCTGAAAAGGTCAGGGCCGGGCAGACTACTATTGCCGAGGTACTACGGGTAACACAGGAGGTATAGCATTCCCCT
>JADFYL010000184.1 GCA_015233045.1 Nitrospirota bacterium
CAAACGCCGCCAAGAGCGAGTTCCTTGCCAACATGAGCCACGAGATTCGCACCCCTATGAATGCCATTATAGGAATGACGGAGCTTGTCCTTGATACCGAGTTAAAACAGCGTCAAAAGGAATACCTTGATACGGTGTTGAACTCCGCCAACTCGCTTTTGACCCTGCTCAACAGTATTTTGGACTTTTCAAAGATCGAGGCCGGCAGGCTGGAACTGGAAGAGGTAAACTTTGACCTTAGGGAAATGATAGACAATATCTGTGACCCGCTCTCAATCCAGGCTCACAAAAAGGGGCTTGAACTCTCAAGCCACATAAAGCCTGACGTGCCGTTAAGACTAATCGGAGACCCTGCGCGCCTCGGACAATTATTGATTAACATCATAGGCAACGCGCTGAAATTTACTGACATGGGTGAGATAGTGGTAACAGTGGCTTTGGAACAGGGCAATTGTGATGATAAGACCGCTATACTGCTGTTTTCTATTTTGGATACCGGCATAGGGATACCCGCTGAAAAGTTTGACAAGATATTCGAGCAATTCTCACAGGCGGACGGCTCAATGACAAGAAAATACGGAGGGACAGGGCTGGGGCTGGCCATATCCAGGCAGCTCGTATCGCTGATGGGAGGCCATCTATGGCTTGAATCCGTAGAAGGGCAGGGCAGTACGTTTCATTTTACGGCCAGATTTACGCTGAGCGCGGAGCGGGAATGCAAGGATTCTTTTAATTTTAAAGACGCAAATATCCTTATCTCCTGCAATGTCCAATCGTGCGGCACGATAATCAGGGATTTTCTGATTGGCTCAAATGCCGAGGTATCAGAGGCGGCGGGGGCCAAGGAGACCTATGATAAGCTCGTCGCCGCCAGAGACAGAGGACGTCCGTATGACATAGTCTTTCTGGATATCAGGCTTTCTGGAGGCGGCGGGTTTAAAATGGCGGAACAGATAATGGGAGACCATTCGCTTGCCTGTCCTATCATTATGATGCTTAATACTAACCACCGCAACGGCGATATAGACAGGTGCCGGGATATCGGTGTGGCGTCGTATATAATTAAACCTATTAAGTATAAGGACGTCGTAACAACCGTGACAGAATTGCTCAACAAGCCGTTGTCTGGCTCAGCTTATGAGAGAAAAGTCAGGTCAAGCCATGTGCCGCCGCCCACAGGGGAAGCGCCGGTTCGTATTCTGCTTGTCGAGGACAATGTTACTAACCGCATAGTGGCCAGAGAGATTCTGAAAAAACGCGGGTATGAGGTTACCGAGGCCGAAGACGGCGCAAAGGCTGTTGAACTCCTTGCGGGGGCGATGTTCGACATTGTCCTCATGGACGTGCAGATGCCCGTGATGGATGGTTTTGAGGCGACAAGGCAAATAAAGGCCTCGCAAGCGACATTGGCAATTCCGGTTATCGCAATGACAGCCCACGCGCTAAAAGGAGACAGGGCCAGATGTATAGAGGCGGGAATGGACGACTATATAACGAAACCGATTAATTCGGTCGAGTTGATTGAGATGGTTAGAAAATATACAAAGGGACAAGAGACATCAGAAGCATCAGCCCCGGAACTCATGGTCTGCACGCGCCAGACGGGCCGTTCAGACCATGTGCCTCCGCGTGCAGCGCCTGCCGCCCCAGAGTCAGTCGGCGATAGCATCGAGGCGGACAGACTGGCGGTTGAAAATATCATGACACAGATAGACAAGTCTCAACTCATAGAATCACTGCCACAGGGGGAGTTAAGGGTGTTTATTGAAAAGGCGGTGAATATTATACAAACTATGAGGGATGCCCTTGAGGCCGACAATCATTCGCTTGCGGAGAAAAAAGCTGAGGCAATCAAAGACAATGCCGAGAAACTCTCCCTTGCGGAGATCAAGACGGCCGCGTTTCGTATGATGCTGGCGTTGAGAAAATCTGATATAGACAATGCCAACAAGCATTTTAAGTCAATAGTGGAGGGGCTGGATAAGTTAATCAATAAAACACACGAGGGTAAGGATCTAAAATGAGGATACTGATAGCCGACGACGAATCAATAAATCGAAGAATATTACAGGAGATGCTTGCTGATTATGCCGACTGTGACGTTGTGGTAAATGGTCTTGAGGTTATTGAGGCCTTTACGATGGCGCATGAGCAGAAGAGGCCGTATGAGCTTCTGTGTCTGGACATCATGATGCCCATTATGGACGGGTGTGAGGCGTTGATGCAGATTCGCAAGATGGAAACGGTAATGAATATAGGCCATGATGACAGGGTAAAGGTTATAATGGTAACGGCGGTGGACAGGCCTAATGAGATATTGCAGTCATACAACGGCGAATGTTCGGCATATATGATAAAACCGATAAACAAAAAGGCCCTGATAAAACAAATAAAAGAAATAGGGCTGCTACAGTAAAAACAACCTGAGCAGCCCCGGGATAGTGCCAAAAATTGCAGATGCCGGGGCCTCATACCTAAGAGTTAATCATAACAGCCTTACTGTGGGACGGCCCTGTGTGCAGGCCGCCTTGTGCGTGACCGGCGGCGTTTTGTTCGCCGTGTTGTTTGACCTGACCCCGGCGCAACCATGCACTTACGAACCGCTACGAAGCAACCTTGGCCACTACGAAGCACCCTGGGCCGTTTTAATGTTAATAGCCTGAAACGGCTTTGCCGCGTTAGGCTTGGCCTTGCCAATTCTAAATTCCA
>JADFYL010000064.1 GCA_015233045.1 Nitrospirota bacterium
TAATAGGTTACACCGCCTGACTTACTTTTTTACACACCTTTTTATCATACCTCTTGTCGCGATATTATCTGAAGAATTCGGCGGCATGTCTGAAAGGTCTGCTTATTACTATATGACGTTTGCCAAGAAATGTATCGAACTTCCCAAGCTCCGGCGGGAAATCGAAGGGCTACGTCTCATGGTTCCCAACGGCCCTGACGCCTCATGGGCGTCGAATATGCTTCAGGAAATCGAGAATACATTCCAGACGCTCGATAAATACCTGAGTTCGATAGCCTTTGACGCACGCGTTGTGGGTGACGATAACATGCAAGCCCATGTTGTGGGCCTACACGCCCGTATGATGGACAGGTTTTATAGATTTGAGCAGCGCTGGGAAGATTATATGGGGCAAAAGATAGAACAATGACAAATACCGAAATTATAGAAATCACAAAGCGGCAAAAGCCGGTCTCTCGGGCCGGTGATAGTGCGCGTGTGACCAGGCGGGAGTTGCCAGCTCCCGCCGCCTCCTCTAATTACTATAGCCCTGGGGCCCGTCAAATCGCCCTTGCCCGCTTTGATTTATTGACGGCTTGGCAAAAATACAGGGCAGAGGACAATGGCAGTCGCAGTAAGGCAGATGAAAAATTCCTTGCCGGATATTCGGCAGGCGTTATCCTACCGGACATCACAGAAATCATCGGCAAGGTCAGCCTTCGCACCCTCTACGGCTGGCAAAAGGCCCTCAATGACGGCGCAAACTCCGGTGATTGGCAAAATCTGCTGCCGGGCTGGTCATATGGCGAAGGCGAACCTGGGCTTACGCCGGACGAAAAAGCGGTATTTCAGCGGCAGCTCCTGCATTCAGGGAAAATCAACATCGGTACGGCAACCAATATTACAAAATATTACCTAAATGAAAAAGGTATCTCGTCGCCCTCGGCACCTATAAAGTTCCGGCGCTGGGCGGAATGGTTTAAAAAGAATAATTACGACATCTGGGTGCTGTCCCGTGAGGGCAAAAAGGCGCTGAAAGACAAAGTTGAGAGGTATATCATTCGCGATGTCTCTGCGCTTGAGGTCGGCGATGTCTTTATAGCCGACGGCCACACGCTTAATTTTCAGGTCATAAACCCGTTTACCGGCAAGCCCTGCAGGGCCACACTGGTTGGGTATCTGGACTGGAAATCATATGACCTCGTGGGCTATGAGATCATGTGTGAGGAAAATACACAGTGTATCGCCTCGGCGATGAGAAACGCGATAATCCGCTTTGGCCGCACCCCAAAGGTCTCATATCAGGATAACGGCAAGGCCTTTCGGGCAAGGTTTTTCAACGCTACTCAGGACTTCAATGAGTCCGGTCTAACGGGATTGTTTCAGCGCCTGAGTATCAAGCCGGTTTACGCTCAGCCATATAATGCAAGGGCCAAGCTGATTGAGAGATTTTTCAAAGAATTTACTGACTCGTTTGAGAAGCTCACACCAAGCTACATCGGAAATTCAATAGCAAACAAACCAGCGCACTTACTAAGAAATGAAAAGTTTCATAAAGCCTTGCACAATGGCTACGTGCCGACAATAGACGAGGCAGTCCAGATGATAGAGTCATGGCTCAAGTATCACCACGCCAAATCCTGCCCGCACGTCAAGGGCAAGACGATAGGTGAGGTATTCAACTCCGGCCGTGGCATGGGCGTCAACCTGGCCGACCTCGATGATTTGATGCTGGACTCAGCAATCAGGCAAATCGGCCGACAGGGCATCAGATTTTTGAATGCCGATTACTACAACGAGGAACTATACGGCCTAACTAAACAAGCAATTATAAAATACAGTTTAAGCGACCTTAGTTACGTTAAGGTTTACAGGCCGGACGGCACATATCTTGGCATAGCGCAACGGTATGACGCAATCCACCCGATGGCGGCCGCACTCGGAGACGCCAAGGACATGGAAGAGTTGAAATTCCGCCTTGCCCAACAGCGCAGCCTTAGTAAGGCGACGCGTCAAGGCGTCCGCGGGATCATATCCGGCGGCAAAGATATTAAGCCCGGCTGGGACGGTGGGATAGCCAATCGCCCAGCAATATCATATCAGCCTGTTAAGCAGCTTGGCGATTTCGGTGGCAGAGCCATCCCTGAAGAGGCTGTCATGGCGGAGGATTATCTTACCGACACTACGGAGACACAAGTGGTGCCGCCTGTAAGGCCGGACTTTTACGAGGCCCACGAGCGGTATGTATGGCACCTGAAATATGGGTTCCAAACCGAAGAAGACATGATATTCAGGAAGGATTTTGAGGGATCAGATACTTACGACATGTTGTTTAGATATTTCGAGAATGAAACTCCCCGCCGCAAGCGGCGGGGAATAAAACCCCAAGAGATTCAAAAAGGTTGAAAAACGTGAAAAATAATCAACGTAAAAACACCGCCCGCCAGCGCGTCTGGCGAATTATGCGGATAGGGAAGCTGTTCACAACGAATGAAATAACCATTATGGCAGAGGCCGGACGTGGCAATATCAAACACTGGCTCTACTGTCTTGAGCAGGCCGGATATATCAGAAAAGTTGGGACAAGAAAATCTGATTCGGGAATAGGAAAGGAAAATGTCTATCGGCTCATAAAAAATACGGGGCTGGAAGCGCCTATCCAAAAAGATATGGGCTTTTTGTATGACCCGAACACGAAGGAATACTGGGCAAAAGATGAGTCGAGACTGCCAACACCCGAAGCTGAAGAGATAGAAAAAGACGAAGTCCCATACATGAATCTCAAAGTCAATAGTATTGAAGAGTTAAAGAAAAAATGGAAGCGCCCCGGAGGTAAGAATGCCTGATATGTGGAAAGAGATATTACGCCGCGAGGTGGAGGAGAAAGGCGCAAAGGCGGTCGGGGTAGAATTATGCTATTCGCGGTCGGTCGTTGACCTTGTCCTGAAGGGCACATATAAAGGGAATCTCGCTAACGTTGAGGCGCGCGTGATGAGCATATACGGCAACAACGGGCAGGTTATCTGTCCAGTAAAAGGCGGTATCTCTCCGGCCAAGTGTATTGAGGCATGGCAGATGGCAAGGCCATCGGCATGAAGGCAAGCAACCCCGAAACTCTCCGGCTCTATAAGGCCTGTGAGAAATGCGCGGTAAGAAAGTAATCAGGAGGTCAAACATGGCGAAAAACTGTAACGCCTGTAAAAAAGGCTCGTTCGACGAAACGAAAATAACCGCCGGGCAGATTAAGTGCAAGTAACGGCTTTACAATGAGAAATTTTTTCTAAAATTTTTTGCAATATCGGTGGCCACAAGGGACGCCGACACATATAAGGTTGTGATATACGTCGAGGAGACTACGTAATTGGCCGATAAAACGAAAACAGATATTAGTGTTACATTTAACAAAACCTGTTCGTCCAGCTCATCGGATTCTTTCAGTTTCGAGGCGGACAGCGACAAAAACGGCAGTAAAAGCACATTTCAGGCTGTTGATGATATGGCCTATTACAAACTATGGCCGGGCGGTAAAGCACCAACGCTATGGTCAAATCTTGGCACTGTAAGCAATGCCGGCACGGCTTCGGAAACCGTAACCGAAAGTATCACTATTTACAAAAGCAAATCCGGCACACTATCGAAACTGCCTGTCGGCGACGTGTCCTACTCGTGGACAGGGTCATATACCGGAGACGCCACGCCGACATTTGCAGGGAAGGCTATCTCCTTTTCAACGACGTGCACGGGGATATTGTCCTGCTCTTACGAGGCCTATTACGATACGCTGACCATAAACACGTCAACGTCCGGCACGGTGATGGTAACCGCTGAAAAGGACTCCATGACCGGTGACACCACGGTTGATTTCACAGGGACTTCCACGCAACGGAAAGTATATCTAACCGTTAAAGACGCCTGCAACAAAGAGATACTTTCGGGCGTGACTATATCTTTGAGGCTGGCCGACTCTGACCCGTGGACATCTGTGGGCACAACCGACGCAAAGGGACAGATTTATCTTGGCGAATTATGGACAGGGAAAAAATACAAGTTAAAACTCGTTAAATCTGGCTATTACGACAGCGATTCCTAAAGGCGGCGGCCTTGAAAGAATCCACGGCGGTAAATGGTCTCATACGTGGAGCTTCACCGATCAGGATAGCTGCTGGTTTCCTGGGGAGTATTTCGTTTGTTACTCGCACTTTGATAAGACATTTTGCGACTGCAATCCGATACCTATCGCTTGGGGTTGGTATGAGACAAAGTGTCTGACATCGGCAGTTATACAGGGCTGCGGGCTGATCGATGATGTGACGCAGCAGGTCACAAAAGAGCGCATACAGATTTGGACCTTTACGCCGACATATTTGGCCCATACTAATATCAAGGATGTCGTCGTTTGGAATCTCGACCAGTCGAAGCAATACCAGCCGTATCAGGCATTTGCCGCGTCAGAGTCCATCAGTGCCGCGCCGGAGCAATACCTGCAATATCCGGACGTCCAAAACGTCAAAATATGGCTATCTATCAACAAATACAAGGAATTGCCGACAAATGAATATACTATTGACACGGCAACCGGCAAGCTGTCTATCAAGTCTGGCTCCCAGGCGTTTAATTACGACTCAATCTGGGTAGAGTATCAGTATATCGAGCGCAACTACACCGTAGACGCCGCAAACGGCAGTATTAAATTACCCCAAAAACAACGTGACATAGTGGCCGGCCAGACGCTCTACATTGATTATAAATGGACTGAGTCCACAATTCAGGCAGGCGGGTATCTTATTGAGCTTCAGGACGAGTGGATTGGAGACAAACGCCTGCACTGGTATGTGTCGTTTAAGGGGACGCTGTGCTGGTTGAAATGTTCTGATTTTGTCGATTGGAAAATCGGAGATAGAGTGTTGATATTAAAGGGTGGCCTCGGCACTGTCGGGACGAAATCTACTATCTCGAAATATATCATGTCGGCGCGATCACAATTTCTTGATCATAAGAATGTAGTCTCCTTTAAAGTTCAGAACCAAAATAAAACGGTTACCTATCAAAACGAAATAGACTATACGATTGACCGCGAAAACGGTATCTTCGCCGAGACGGCCTTCAGTTCAATTGCGACGGGTTGGCTGTGGGTCGAATACACCTATACTGAGGAGAGCTACATAAAAATGCACAAATGCTGGAATAAAGACGGCTCAAACCAGACTCCGCAGGACGACATCTTGAGCGACTCCTCGGTGGCCTATACACTCAACCGCACGAGCGACATAATCCTGCCGATAAGGACAGGACTGTGAAATTTCAGGTATCCGGCGCGGGGCATATAGCCAATCAACGTTATTTATGGGGCAGGTTGACGGCAATAAATAGCAATGATGATACCGGCAATGTGGTTATACTCGATGAGAATCTATCGGACACCGCCGAGGCATACAGTAATATTCCATTTTACTACAACTGCCAAAAAAATATGACGGAGCGCAGCAACGGCGCTCTTGAGGGAGCTTCGCCGGCATTTGAGCTGAACGACAGGGTACACGTCCGGTACACGCTGGATAGCGGCAACAAAAAAGAATTTAAAATCGTTGGCTTTCTGAATGATATGAAGGCCTGCGGAGTGAACCTGATATTGCTAATTATAGATGACGACGAATTCCTGACGTATGATGACGATACCGACAAGATAAAATATTACACCTACGAATACACGATAAAAAAGCCGTTAACGCTATCAAAAAAGCCAACGGTGACGGCCAATATCTCAAAGGACGGCAACGGCCTTGTGCTGGTCATACAGGGGTCAGAAAACAAAAATGCGAACATGGCGTCCGTGCCGAATCGATTTACATACTTTGATAATTGGGATGTCAAAGATGATGGCTCTGATTGCCGGTGGGGCGCGACCGTGGAATTGTTTAATGCGTGGTCATGCCTGTTGGGGTCAAATCGGGCGTGGAATCCGATAGAGGGTATGGGATTCTGCTTTAGCGCGCGGACGAATTACCTTACAACGTAAGCGTCTAAATAGCTACACCAGTTGGTTTACCGGCAAGAGCATCCCTATCGACATATTGCGGGAGCAGGGATTTGTAATCGTCTTCGTTCTTGGCATATGGCAGCCGTTCAAAGATATAACGTAAATATTTATAAGGCTCCATGTTGTTTGCCTTGGCTGTCTCTATCAGGCTATATAAGGCGGCGCTGGCCTCAGCACCGCGTGGATGGCCGGAGAATAACCAGTTCTTACGACCTAATACAAATGGCCTGATCGCATTTTCAGCAACGTTGTTGTCAGGTCTTAATCGGCCATCTTCTATGTAATGCTTAAGTTTAGCCCATTGGTTCAGCGTATATCTTATCGCTATACCTAATAACCCCTTCGGCGGCGTTGCTCTCTCCCGTTCTGTCAACCATAATCGAAATTCCTCAAGCAAAGGCTTTGCCTCCTCCTGCCGCATTATGTACAGTTCAGCCTCTGAAAGGCCCATGTCTTTTGCCCTTTTCTCAATACCATACAGTAGCCCTATATATTCCATCGCAACTTCCCCGCTGCCACGCCTTCTCTTGTTTTTGGGCTGTGCCTCTATTGCCTCCACAAACTTCCGCCGCGCATGTGCCCAACATCCAATATGTACTATCCCTGCCACAGACTCAAGGAAATCATACCCTGCGTATCCATCCGTCTGCACATACCCATTATACCCCGACAGAAAACTCCAGGCCACATCCCCGGCCCGTGTCCTGTGATACTGATAGATTAATGCCGGGTTCTCTGGGGCTCCTCCCCGAAATATCCACATGTAGGACTTCGTTTTGTCAGAGCCTCCCGGTTCTTTCATCACCTGCACCGTTGTCTCGTCTATATTGATTACAGGCCCGGACTTTATAGTAATTCTATAAGTATCATACATTTCTGTGCCGCTTGTATCGCCCAGTTGGCCATCGTAGCTCGGCTCAGTTCCACCCCTATTCTCTGATATATCTTTTCCTGACGGTATAGCGGCAGCGCATCTACAAACTTTGATGTTAATATATGTGCCAGCATCCCCGGTGGGATTATCTGCGGTGGTAACTCCGCTGTCTTTACTACTGCTCCTTCAACCCCATCACAGTTCTTACAGGCGTACTTATATCTTATGTGCCGGATTACCTGCATTCTTGCCGGTACCATGTCCAGCTTCTCAGATATCTCTTCACCTATACGGCTTAGATGGCTTCCACAGACACAAATCTTCTCTTCTTCTTTTATATCATGGATTTCCTCAATTCGCGGAAGGTCTTCAGGCAACGGCCTACGCCCTCCTCGTTTGCGAGTGTGCGCGGGTACATTGACCTCTTTCGGTTCTGGCGGGGTTGCCTCTATCTCATCGAATAATTGCAGTTGTTCTTCTGATGCTTCAGATTTCTCACTCTTGCGGCCAAACAGTTTCGCCTTCAGCAGGCGCACCTGCTCCTCAAGTATATGGACATAAACCTGGCGCTCCTTTATTATTTCCTTCAGGGCTACTACGTCTTCAGGAAGTGTTTCAGCCTCTGTTATCATCAGGCATATTATATATTAACTCTTTGTTTTTACGCAATATTAATTCATAATACCGTCCCATATCGAAGCCTTCCATGTGCCTTGCTCTGATCTATCTCAAGACCGTATAGCAACCAGTTAAGTTCTCTGCTCCCTATCTCTAAACTCTTCTTCGTGATGTCCGGCCACTTGAACCTATCCTTCTCAAGACGCTTCTGCCACAAACAAAATCCGTTTCTGTCCCAATATAATATTTTCACTATGGTGCGTCTCCTATTGCTGAATACACACAGATAGCCTGAAAATGGATCAAGTCCCTGTGCCCCCTCTACAAGCATAGATAGCCCATTTATGGATTTCCTCATGTCTGTGCTGCCTCCCGCCAGATATACCCGAACATTCGCTCCTTGATATATCATCGCTCCAACGTCTCCACTATCAGCCTTAGCGTTGCAGGGTTGAAACCATCTCTTACTTCTATGCAATATCTCGACCCTATCATCAGACTTAGAGAGGGACTTCCTTTAGCCTCCTCTTCAATTATGCGCACTGGATGAAATATTGGCTTTGCCGAGGATTTGTCAAATCGTCTCTTACGATAGGCGAATGCTTTTAACTTTAACTCATGATGCCGACACTACTCCGCTTGTGTCTTTCCTCTTGCCTGCCATGCCTCTACGTGTTCCTTCCAATATTGATACGCCTTTACTGCTGATATCTTCTTCTCTTTGCTCGTCATTATGAACCTCCTTGTTTCGGCTCATTATGACATCCGTCTTTTCTCTTGTAAAGATGGGGGTTTCTTGACGCTTACAAATGACGGCAAGGGACAAAGCCGGAGTGATTGCATAGGTAGCTTCTGCTTTATTTATTTTTCTAGTGCGTTTGCCCTGACATTGTAGTTTTGTTTGTAGTTCTATTTTACCGCCTTATGTTATACTAACTGGCTAAGAGGAGGCCGCCATGGACCTTAAGACCTATTTAGGAGAGAAAAAAGCGCTCATTGAGGATTTCGTCAGTGGATATTTCAGACAACCTATAGCCCCTGAGGTCCTGCACGAATCAATGAAATATTCTCTTTTGGCCGGGGGCAAAAGGATACGCCCGATACTGTGCCTGACAGCATATGAGACATGCGGCGGCAACGGACAGGACATCCTGCCACAGGCGGCCGCCATTGAGCTTATACACACTTATTCCCTCATCCACGACGACCTTCCCGCCATGGACGACGACGCCCTCAGGCGCGGTAAGCCCACTAACCATGTCATCTACGGCGAGGCGATGGCCATACTGGCCGGTGACGGCCTTTTGACCGAGGCGTTCAGGATGTTCTCCGGTAATGGCAGCCTCTCACCTGCGGTGCTTCTTAAGGCCATCAATGAACTGTCGTCGGCTGCCGGCCTCTTCGGCATGGTCGCAGGTCAGGCGATGGATATAATCTCAGAGGGTAAGGCGCATGACAAAAAGGTACTGCAATTCATCCACCGCAACAAGACGGCCGCCCTTTTGAAGGCCTCCGTGCGGCTGGGTGGGATTTTGTATGATGCTGAAGATGTGGAAATGGACTCTCTTACCAGCTACGGCGAGGCAATAGGGCTTGCCTTTCAAATAGTGGACGATATTCTCGACGTAACGGGTACGACAGAGGAACTTGGAAAGCCCCGCGGTTCGGATGAAAATAAAAATAAACTGACATACCCCGCTATGTATGGCGTGGAGGGGTCGAGGGGGATGGCTAAGGAACAAATTGATAGGGCGCTTCAGTCGGTCGAATTTTTCGGCCCAAAGGCGCACTGGTTTGAGGAAATAGCTAATTATCTTTTAAAGAGGTCAAATTAAAACACTATGATATTGAAAGATATAAAATCCCCTCAGGACATAAAACAACTCGACTTAGGCGAACTTGAAGAACTGGCACAGGAAATCAGAGACTGCATAATCAACCGTGTCTCAATAAACGGCGGACATCTGGCCTCAAGCCTCGGCGTCATAGAGCTGACAATAGCCATGCACTACGTGTTTAAGTCCCCGCGCGACAAGATAATATGGGATGTTGGCCACCAATGCTACCCGCACAAGCTACTCACAGGCCGATACGACACATTCCATACGTTGAGGCAATACGGCGGCATATCCGGTTTCCCGCGCCGCGTTGAGAGCCAACACGACTCCTTTGGAGTCGGCCACAGCTCAACAAGCATCTCGGCAGCCCTTGGAATCGCAGAGGGACGTGAACTAACGGCAAAGCATTTCAAGGTCATAGCGGTAATCGGAGACGGCGCCATGACCGGAGGGCTGGCCTTTGAGGGGCTTAACCACGCCGGACACCTTAAGAAAGACCTCATCGTCGTCTTAAACGACAACGAGATGTCTATTTCTAAAAACGTCGGCGCGCTCTCGTCATATTTGACGAAAATTATGGCCGGAAATCTGTATAAAAAATTCAAGAAAGAGACTAAAAACATAATCGAAATCATACCAAAAGTAGGCGGACATGTCTCTAAGCTCGCGCAAAAGACGGAGGACACGCTGAAGTATTTCTTCCTTCCCGGTATGCTTTTTGAGGAACTAGGCTTTTCCTATGCCGGTCCGGTTGACGGCCACGACATCGCCAAACTCATTGATACGTTTGAGTGTATAAAGGACTCCACGACCCCCATGCTTATTCACGTTGTGACGACTAAGGGCAAGGGCTATGAGTTCTCCGAAAGAAATCCCGCGACTTTTCACGGCGTCGGGCCGTTTGAGCTAGAGACCGGCGAGCTAAGGACGTCCCCTCAGAGGCCATCCTTCAGCGCCGTGTTCGGGCAGCACCTCACAGAGGCAGCCGAAAAAGACCCCCGTATAGTGGCAATCACCGCCGCCATGAAAGAAGGTACCGGACTGAGGGAATTTGCTGTGCGATTCCCTGAGAGATTTTATGACGTAGGTATAGCCGAACCCCATGCAGTCACCTTTGCCGCCGGCATGGCCACACAGGGGCTTAGGCCAGTTGTGGCAATATACTCCACCTTCTTACAGAGGGCATACGACGAAATAATACACGACGTGTGCCTGCAGAACTTGCCCGTAGTGTTTGCGGTGGACAGGGGTGGAATTGTCGGCGAGGACGGCCCTACTCACCACGGCGTCTATGACATATCTTTTTTAAGGCATATCCCAAATCTCACTATCATGTCCCCGAAAAACTCCATTGAGATGAAAGAAATGCTCAAACTCGCAATCGCCCACGAAGGCCCGTCCGTCATCAGATACTCAAGGGACTGCATGAACGAGGAAATCGTGGCGTCAAAGACGACCATCGAAATGGGAAAGGCCGAGGTCATAGAGGAGGGCCGGGATGTTGCCATTCTTGCCGTCGGAGGCTGTGTTCTGGCGGCCATACACGCGGCCCATCGCCTGAGAGAGAAGGAAATCTCAGCCATGGTGGTAAATGTAAGATTCATCAAGCCGCTTGACACTGCCCTCATCAGGGAGATTGCAGGGACGATAGGTAGGATTATTACCGTAGAGGAAAATGTGTTGGCCGGAGGCTTCGGCAGCTCAGTCCTTGAATATCTGAACTCTGCAGATGCCGGAGAAGACACTAAGGACGTCGGGGTAAAAATAGTCGCCCTCCCTGACCGCTTCGTCGAGCACGGCAGTCAGCCGCTGCTAAGACACCTCTATGGCCTCGATGACGATGGTATATATCACGCAGCCCTTGTACTATTAAAACGGGAAGGCTTGTGAAAGGGGCGCCGCCTGTCTTTTTTTAGTGCGTTATTTGGGCATGAGATATGTAAACGGCTCTATTGGTATGTTCCTTAGTATCCAGAAGAGGACGATGGCAACTGCGACTATCCACGCATACCGCGTGTGCTGATAAGACAACCATGCGGGGCGAGAAAACACCCTAATCTCCAAAATGATGCCAATGGCCAGAAAGGGCAGCGCCAAAACAATCAGAGGATTGAGCCTGAACGCGGCGGTATAATTGCCGTGAAGCAGTTGGTGGAGCGCGCGCGTGCCGCCGCAGCCCGGACAGTAGAGGCCCGTAAGCTTGTAAAACAAGCACTTGGGGTAAAATCCGCTTAAAGAGGGGTCATACATATACACCGCGGCGGCTGCCACTATCAGAATTGATAAGAAAACTGTTCGCAATAACACCTGTCTGTTCAATTCAGTGCGATAACGCTCCCCCGATAAGCGCAACAGTGCCTATCAACGCAAGACCCGCCCATGAAGCGATGGAAATCCAGCACCACATTTTAGCCTTTCTTGAGCTGTGGCGGGCGCCGACCACGTCGCCAACCCTGAGCCTGGTGCCTACCTGCGCCGAATATACTATGGCGACAATACCCACAGGCAGACAGCAAAACAAGGTTGACAAAACAGACCACACGAGATAGTCCGGGACATGGTCCTGCGCACGATATGGCCCTGCGCCACCCAAAGGCTGATGAAGCAGCGTCTCACATTTGACACACTTATAGTAGTTGTCTTCGTTTTGGCTCCCGCATCTGGAACAATAAATCATTACCGTATCCTCTCATATAGATTAACAAACCACACAGGATTGTAACATTTAACCCAGGACAAAATAAATCCTACGGTCTATACAAAATCCTACGGGTCTTTTGACATAGGGTTCGACTCTGTGGTAGAATTCCCGTACGAATATAGTGCTTGTGCATATAAGGCCTTGTAAATAAAATTCGTGAATAAAAGGAGGTGAAAACGATGAAGAAAGTAATAGCAATGTCGCTGACATTAGTTTTTGGCTTTGCCACGTTGGCAATGGCTGGGGGCTTTGATAAGTGCGCCGGTTGCCATAATGGAAAGGTCGCCCCTGATAAGGCGGCTCTGGCAGCAAAGCTGAAGACCGCTGATGCCTTTGTAAAGGCCGCGAAGGATTCGAAAAATCCGATGATGAACGCGGTCAAGGGCAACGAGGCCAACCTAAAGGAAGCAGCCGCAGACGCGGGCCTGAAATAATTTCTCAATTTGCAAAGGCAGGCAGGCCCTGGCTGCTTGTCTGCCCTTGTATATGAAGCCCCTGAACAGTATATGAGCCCCCGTACAATAGGAACACTAAAGACACCGGAGATATTAAGACATACCGCCGCCGCGGGGCTGATAATCGCCGCGCTGGTGTTGTCTGCCGCGTGCGCAACTATTGAAAACAAACCGGGGACAACAGGCCGCGGGGCAGTCTGGGTACCCGCCCAGAAATCATTGGATAAGATGAGAGATGAATGCTGGAATGTTAACCCATTCCTCCTGAGTCCACAGAAGGCAAGCCAATGTTGTATAGACATTATGGAAGGCGTGGGTGCGACGCCTGATGCGGTTGCCTTCTCCCGTGCGATGCTTCAAAAAAGGGGCGATACCTTTTGTTATATGTCGTCATTTAAGAAAGTGTCAATAGTGGATATAGCAGAGTTAGTGTGCCCATTTAGAGATGAGGAAACATCGGATATGGTCTTGTTAAACGGGCAGCCCGCCATAGTAGAGATAAATGATATGGGCAATATAGGCAAAATAAACATGCTATCCGAACCGGACTACCTTAAAATGTTGGGCAGGCATAGTGAGGCCCTGCTGTGGCCATATACCGACGGGCTTGTTGAAGTGAAGAGTTTGCCCGAAGGCAGAGAGCGATATGTGTTTGCCTTCAGGTGGTTAAACGGATGCGAGGCCTGTCCACTTGCCGGGGTTATGACAGTAGGATATGATTTTAACGCCGCGGGCAGCTTTATCGGGGTTAAATTGATAAAACTGGTTACAGCTGAGTAATCGGGGTGGCTGAATAATCGGCGATATCTGCATAAGGCCGTTAAGCTTTATTCCACAAGCGTTTTAAAGGCCGCTTCAAATTCAGACATCCTCTGTTCACTATTAAAAAACGGCATTCCCCAAACAATATATTTTCTATCTTTCAATACCCATGATCTGTCAATAGCCGCTCTGTCCTCCAGGCTGGTAAGCATTCGTTCCTTCCATGCGTCCTGCATAAGAAGGTTTCCTCCTTTTGGTTCGATGAACACCTGATAATACATGGTGTCATTTTTTACCTTGCCGATGAGATACAGCAGAAAGTCAGGCTCAAGGGGCCTACCGTCTTCAAAGTTGTATATCTTAAAATGCCGCTCATTTCGAATCAGGTAGGCATCCTTAAACTTCTTTTTCAGGTCGTCATAGCGTTTGTCTATAAATTTAATGAGCAACTTCTCTTCCGAAGTTCCGTAGCAATCGTCAAACACGAACCAATCGCGCGTACTTAAATCAAGATGATATTTCTCGGGCGTTTCCCTTGCGTTACTCATAGCCTTTCCTGATTGCTTGTCATAGCCTTCGTTAATAGAAAAATTGAGGGTTTTGTCAGTGATTGTATCCTTGAGCATGTAGGGCGTAAATTCCCGCGTACCCTTGTATTCCACCTTATCGGAGACAATGCCGTCTGCAACTTTTATCAAAACTTTTGTCGCTGCCTGTAGTTTATCTTCGGGAAGCAAATTATTTATTCGGTCAGATTGACCGGAAATTGTAACAATAATTTCAGCAAGGTAAAGGTCCGAAGTCATAAATTCATGCGCTGATTTAAGATTCGGAAACAGTTTTTTTAGGTTGTCGAATTGGTAGAAGTCAAGGCGCTGCATGGCCTTTCTTATAACTGAAACACCGAAAACCATTAGTTTATAATCTCTGAATTTTCGATCAATCGTGGCTTTGCCGCTGTTAGTTTCCTCAAAAACAGCGCTGGTCTGGCTCTGGCCGGTGTGTAAGTTAAAAGGATAGTGTCCATGTATCAGGTTAATATCCAAACCTGCAACGTCGTTGCGGTCATATTTTAACTGGTCATTGAGAAAGAGGTACCCGGCCTTGTAGAGTTTTGTTTGTTTGAACGACTCCTTTAGCTTAATGGTTTGTTGGTGTGTCTCTTTTGGCTTGATGCCTATTTCATGTAAGGCCGTGTTTAATTCCTGAATGTATTGTGGATTATAGGCACTGTGATAAACAAGCTCCTCACAAATCCGCATTTCGTTAGTCAGGTCATGATCAAACTTGCGCTGATCCAAAGGTTGGTCTGGCGATAGCCGCAATGGGCAATAACGAGCGCCCCGCCCGATTAACTGCGCCTCGCTCATGGTAGTGTTGCCGATTTTCCCTGCCTTGCCGTCGCGGGTGTTATACAGTCGCACGATGTCAAAAAGGTTCAGAACATCCCAACCCTCGTTAAGCTTATCCACTGCAAACACGGCGCGGTATTCATTGTTAGTGGCCTCCAATGAATTTACAGCCAATTGTTTAGCTACGCTTTCATCCTTGCTGTTCACTACTATAAGCTTGTCTTCGGAAAAATCGGATTTTAGCTCTGCCGCAAGATTATCAAAGGTGATGCCCGTGGCTGCGTAATAGGCGAACATAGTTGTTAGCGTATCATCCTTGCTGTGCGCCTGAACGTCATCGAGTGTCTTGCCTGTCAGAGAAGAAATGCCTTTTTTGAACTCTTCAAAAAAATCTTTGCTTCCCTGTATGGTTTTGGATTTGAAAAGGATGACGGGCTTAACCGCGAGTTTGTTTTTTTCAAAAATCTTGCGGCGGTATTGGGAAAGCAAGACAGCCTGCAATGCCCTTTCTAACGGCGGCAAGTCGGCCTGCAACACCTTCACTTCCTTGGAATAGCCGTCTTTACGAAACTCTTTGAGCGTATAATCGAAAATCAGTTTAGGCTTATATTTTTTGGAAAGATTTTCGTCCGAAAAATCCACGGTAGCCGTAAATTCCAGCAAAACATTTTCAGGGTTCGCCATGAAAATGTGTTGCACCGTGCTTTCCCAGCTTGCCGATTCAAAAAGGTCGTCCTGAGTTGGTTTTTCGCCCTTCTTGGTGCTGGCATTTATATGATGCGCCTCATCGGAAATAAGGACAATTTTCTGATTTTCAAAATCATCATAAGTAAGGC
>JADFYL010000065.1 GCA_015233045.1 Nitrospirota bacterium
TGGAAGAGGCGCAGCGTATCACAGGTGGCAACAAGGGCATGAACCTGATGATGGCCATCAGCTACGGTGGCAGGGATGAGATAGTCAGGGCAGTGAAGAGATTCATCGAAAAGGGCGGCGATATGGACGAGGTAAATGAAGAGTCATTTGAGGAGAACCTTGACACGGGAGGTGTTGCTCCAGTGGACCTGATAATCAGAACCGGCGGCGAAAAGAGGATAAGCAATTTTCTGGTCTGGCAGGCGGCGTACGCCGAGTTGTTTTTCACCGATACGCTCTGGCCGGATTTTACAAAAGAAGAATTCATGTATGCCATTGAAGACTACAAGCTCCGTCAGCGGCGCTTTGGTATGATTCCCGACAAGGCTGAAACATAGGCAGATGCTCTTAAAAAGACTCATTGTTGCCGCAATACTATTGCCACTTTTGTACGTCTATATTATGTACCTGCCGGATTACTATTTCCTGATGCTGATGTTTTTTGCGGCGTTTATCTGCATGGAGGAGTTTCTCTCTATGTACGGCATAAAAGAGCTCCCGCGGCATGTGTTTTCTGTGTTTGGATTAATTCCCCTGTATATGACATATGAATATAACGAGATACCGGCCTATGTGTTTGCCGCTATGTTCATGGGATGTGCGACTATTCGGTTGTTTGGCCGCAAGGGGCCGGACAACGCCATGTTCGATATAGCCCCGTTTCTGACAGGCTTGTTTTACATTCCGGTGTCTTTGAGTTATTTTATAAAACTCAGGGCAGTTGCCCCTGAGGTTGTCCTGTTTCTGATGTTTGTTATCTGGGGCGCGGACAGCGCCGCCTTATACGTTGGCAAGGCGGTAGGGCGCAGAAAACTCTACGAACGCATCAGCCCAAATAAGACCATTGAGGGGGCTGTGGCCGCTCTCATAGGGGGCGCCGCCTCGGCGGTAATATTAAAAGTTGGCTTCAAATTCCACATTGATTATACGACGACCATAGTTGTGGGCATAGTGATGGGGGTTTTTGGCATCATAGGCGACCTGATTGAGTCAATGTTCAAAAGGGAAAGAAATATTAAGGACTCAGGGAGTTTCCTCCCGGGCCACGGCGGGATACTGGATAAGGTTGACGGGATGCTTATCGCCGCCCCTGTGCTGTATTATCTGATACTGCTTGTTAATGTACATTAATGAATAGCGGCATAAAACATATTACGCTGTTGGGAAGCACCGGCTCGATAGGGCGCAGTGCGCTTGATGTTATTGCAAATTCAGGCGGCAGGTTCAGGGTAGTCTCCCTTGCCGCCAATAAGAGTGTCGAACTGCTAAAGCGGCAAATCCTTGACTTCAGGCCAGAGGTAGTGGGTGTGGGGGATGAAACGAGTGCCATGCAACTCAGGCAATGGGTCAAAGACTCCGACATTACCGGCATTGACGGCCAGAGGCTCAACATACTCAGCTCACAGGAGGGTGTTTGCGAGGCGGCGGCATACGAAAAGGCGGACTTTGTTATATCAGCAATCGTAGGGGCCTCCGGCCTGAGGCCGACCCTTGCCGCTATCAAGGCCGGCAAGGACATAGGGCTGGCCAATAAGGAAACCCTTGTAATGGCCGGTTCCGCGGTAATGGAAGAGGCCAAAAGGCGTAACGTTAAAGTGCTGCCAGTGGACAGCGAACACAGCGCCATATTTCAGTGCCTTGATGGCCGCCCGAAGGCCCACATAAGCAGAATAATCCTTACGGCCTCTGGAGGGCCATTTTTCGGCAGAAGCAAGGACGCCCTGTCGGCCGTCACGGTGGCCGACGCCTTAAGGCACCCCAACTGGAGCATGGGAAACAAGATAACCATTGACAGCGCCACGCTGATGAACAAAGGGCTTGAGGTGATAGAGGCCCACCATCTGTTCGATATGGAACCAGGCGCCATAGACGTGCTCATTCATCCCCAGAGCATAGTGCACTCACTTGTGGAGCTGATTGACGGCAGCCTGCTCGCACAGTTGTCCGTACCGGATATGAAAGGGCCGATTGCGTACGCCATGTCCTATCCAGACAGAATGGAGGGCGTGATAGAGAGGCTGCGGCTTGAGGAAGTCTCAGCCCTGACGTTTCACACACCAGACACCGAGGCATTCCCGTGCCTGGCCCTTGCATATGAGGCACTGAGGGCAGGTGGCACAATGCCGGCCGCGGTCAACGCGGCAAACGAGGAGCTGGTCTGGTTGTTTTTAAAAGGCGTTATTAATTTTACGCAAATACCTGTTATTATAGAAGAGGTAATGATGAGACACGATGTAACCGTGGCGCGGCTTGACGCGGTCTTTGAGGCCGATCAATGGGCAAGGCGCGCGGTAAATGAAATTGCGAAGGCAAATTGCGGCGGGGGGTAATTAAATATGACAATAGTGTATGCGGTACTGCTTTTGGGTATATTGATATTTGTGCATGAATCCGGGCACTTTATCCTTGCCAAGGCGGTGGGTATAAAGGTGACGAAGTTTTCTCTGGGGATGGGGCCAAAGCTAATAGGCAGGAAATACGGAGACACAGAGTATGTGCTGTCTGCCTTTTTAGTTGGCGGCTATGTGAAGATGCACGGAGAGGAGATGCCGGGCGCCGATGACACGATAGAGATAGAGGAAAAGGACAGGGCATTCTTTGCCCAGCCGGTTTACAAACGCGCTATTGTGGTCTGTGCTGGGTCTCTGTTTAACATATTTTTTGCCGTCTTGTTGTTTAGCGTCATATTTCTTACGGGCGTGCCAAGGTATCTTTCGGTAATTGGCGAAGCCGCGAAGAGCTCCCCCGCGGCGGCGGCGGGACTAAAATCCGGCGACATGGTAACGCGGATAGGCGGCACTAAGGTGCAATACTGGGACGAGATGACAGAGATAATCCACGACAGCCCCGGCAAGGCGCTCAATTTCACAATCAAGGGGGCAGACGGCTCAAGCCGTGAGCTCACCATCACACCAGAGAACAAGGCAGCCAAAAACCTGTTCGGCGAAGAGGTGCGCATGGGGCTGATTGGAATATCTCCAAGCGGAGACGCCAATAAGGTCACCTACGGCGTCTTTGAATCCATCGTCATGGGATTTAAAAAGACATGGGAGGTAATCGTGCTGCTGCTGATTTCCATTGTAAAACTCTTCCAGCATGTCATACCGGCAAACACAATAGGCGGCCCCATTATGATATTTCAAATGGCGGCCAAGCAGTCATCGGGCGGTTTTCTGAGCTTTATAATGTTCATGGCCGTAATCAGCATAAACCTCGGCGTGTTTAACCTGTTTCCAATACCGATACTGGACGGCGGGCACATGGTATATCTGGCTATTGAGGCGGTGAGAAAAAGGCCGTTAAGTGAGCAGGCCATTGCCATATCGCAAAAAATAGGCCTCGCGCTCTTGCTGATGCTGATGGCCTTTGCGATGTATAACGACGTAATACGCATAATTACAGGAGAGAAACTGCCGTAGGAATTGATATGGCCGACACAATCAACATAAGGATATACTACGAGGACACAGACTGCGGCGGCGTGGTTTACTACGGCAAGTATCTGGGGTTTTTGGAGAGGGCGAGGACGGATTTCCTTGAGCGGCGCGGTATCAGAATCCTCGATTTGATGAACGATGGGATATTCTTCGTCGTGGTGAGCGTAGACATAAGGTACCACAAACCGGCCAGATACGCCGACATCATAACCATCCACACGGAGATAGAGGAGATAACTGTGGCCTCAATAACCTTCGCGCATAAAATATACCTGAATAATCCAGAGACAAAAATATCAACCGCGAAGACAAGTCTGGCAATCGTCGGGACTGAAATGAAACCTAAGAGAATACCCAAAGATATGATTGAGGCCATGCGGGCGTAGGCGCCATATGCTTTATAAAGCCAGACGTCTTAATAAATAAGCATAGCCGCCTTTCCCTCCGCCAATTCCAGATAAGTTTATCATTTGTTGCACCCTGTGATATGGTCTTTTATGAATTCGGCCTTATACTGGTCAGTCACTGAGTCGTTGTACATGACCATGTCGAGCTGTTTCGTATAAACTGTCAGCTTGCCCATTATCTCCATCTTTTGCTCAATAGACTGCCTCTTGTACTTTGACAAACGCGCGTCAATTACGTCGCCCTTTACGATTATCGAATCAAAGTCTATCTCTCTTAGTATCTCCGCAATGAGCCTCACCCTTCTTAGCCGCCTGTCCTCCTGTGCCCCGCCGCCCTTAAAGTGGAATTTAATATAGTTGTCATTTAAATTGTCACTAACATATGCCTCCACTAATGACAGGTGATAGCCAAGCCTTATCGAGAAATTCATATAGTGGTCTGACAGGAATGTAAAACTGCATTTTGCCATCTCATCAATCTGTGCCTCGCTCATTGTGGCCGAATGCGCTATCATGCCCATAAACCCCCCTACGTCAAGCGGCCTACCCTGTGGCCATTTCATGGAGGTAAGTCCCCTGAAAAAAGCGATAAACGGAATCGAGCGTATATGCTCAGGGTTTAACCTCTTGGGTGTGCCCTCAATGCCGCCTCCTAAGTCTATTACATATAAATCAATGGGAAGGCCGGTGACCATTCTGACAGCCCCGAAGCCCGGCTGTACTGACGCAACATCTGTGATAAGAAACATGTGCCGCATGGCCTTCTCGTGGGCAAACCTGGTTATGTCGTGATAGGTGGCACAGTTTGCGGGACTGAACTCCTCAGAGTCCGGGTCTGTGAGGTTCAGAGGCACTATACATTTCAGTACCTGTGACAATATCCTGAAGAGAAGCGTTTCTCTGAACGGGTTTGGTTTGTTTTCATAATTATCTATAAGCTCAGCCACGTATCCGTCATAGACATTGCCGTTTACCGCGTCAACGGTTATCTCCTGCCCGTGCCTGATTGCCTCGGTGGCAATTTCGGTATCAAGCAGCGTCGGCACCTGATATTCCCTCGCCAGCGAGGCCATGTGCCCGGTTGTCCCGCCAAGGTTTGTAACTATCGCCGCCGCCTTGTTCATCACAGTCACGTAGCGCGGCGAGGTCGTTCGGGATATCAGGACTCCGCCCTCGGGGAAATCCAATAGGTCATCCTCTCTTCTTATGATAAATGCCTTGCCATGTCCTATGCCCTTACAGGTGACAACACCCTTGCCGATGAGCCGTTCATGTCCCGTTATGTCCGTCGGGACATCAGGCGCGGTTTCATGCGTATAGATATGCAGTGGCCGTGTTTGCAGAAATAATAATCCGCCGTCGTCGTCAACCGCCCACTCAATGTCCTGTGTTACGCCAAAGTGTCTCTCAAGGGTTTGGGCGTATTTAGACAACACCATTATCTCCGCGTCGGAAATAGACGCCTTTCCACGCCTCGTATCTGTCGTTGGCACCTCGTCTATGCTGCCGGTGTCATTACAAACGGCCATGATTGACTGCTCCGGTATTGTCCTTGATATGATTTTGAGTTCAGGCGCTTTGGCCACAGTATATGTCTCAGGGGAGACGGTGCCGTCAACCACGGTGCAGCCCAGCCCCCATGCGGAGTTTATGATGATATTGTGGATGGCGGCGTCGTTGGGGTCGTTTGAATACATAACTCCCCCGGCCCTTGCCCTGACCATTTCCACTACGCCTACGGCCATGGCCATGTCGCTTTCTCTAAACCCCTTCGTCTTATAATAGAAGATTGCGTTGTCTGAAAACAGGCTTGCTATGACGGCCTTGTACTTCGCCGGGACATCCGCCTTTTTGACGTTCAGATACGTGGAATACTGGCCGGCAAAGCTGAACTCGTCGTCCTCTTCCACAGCGCTGCTTCTGATTGATACAACAGTGTCGCGCCCTTCAAAGACCTTTTCGTATGTGTCCATGATGGCCGAGTGCATATCGGCGGGGAGTTGCGCATTAAGGATTTGTTCTTTTATCTCCCTGCTTGCCGTCCTCAGCGCATCCAGGTTATTAGCAGACAGGGCGCTGAGGGTTTGGTTTATCTTGTCCAGAAAACCGTTATGTTGCATGAACCGTATGTATGCGGCTGAGGTTATGGCAAAGCCCTTGGGAATAGGGACAGAGACGGCATTTTTCATCTCGCCGAGATTGGCGTTTTTACCCCCTACGAGGTCGGTCATTGACTTGTTTATGTCGTCATAGGCAACAGTAAGACTGCCACCGGCAACCGGCCTCCTTCTGCTGAAGGCCTCATCAAGTCCCGCGCTTATGTGCTGGTATCTTTCGTAAAGTACAGCGTACCCGCCCTCTGCAATCTCGTTTAATCTATCAATGAGGTCTTTTACATTGCCGGTAATAGCCGCGGCGTTTTGGACGATGTACTGTCTGTCAATAAGATATTCGCCTGAGAGTTTATCTTCCATATCGGCCATTATCTCCAATATGGAGTTGTTGGCGCTAAGCAGGGCCTGAAAAGAGGCGTATTTGCGGGCAAACATATCCTTCTGCGCGGCATAGTCATCTTTTGCCGAACCGCCAGAAAATGTGCCTAATATCTTTTGAAAAAATCCCATGTTTCTTTGAAAGAATCCCACTGTTTTATTTATACTATGGTGTATGATAACATTTATGGTCGGCTGTGGCAATAAGAAATCATTGGGAGGCTCAAATAATGCCAGCGGATAAGAGGGTAAAAGACCTCATGAAAGATATTTTTGAATTTCCACACATCCCATACTGGTTTACAATCAGACAGGCCATAGGGATAATAAAAAGTGCGGGGCTTGAGAAGGCCCCTCACCAGATTGTCGTGCTGGTATTCGAGGAAAAGTACCATCTTGTTGGCACCTTGGGTATAAAAGATATACTCAGAGGTCTGGAGCCGGTATATCTGAGGACCTCCTCAAATGAACACAGCGCGCAGGAGGGTGACATGGCCCTGTCCCTTGTTTGGGACACGATGTTTGACATGTCCAACAAGGAACTGTTACAAAAACCGGTAAGCGATATCCTCTATCCCATAGAGCATTTCGCCGGTACGGATGACCATCTGGCAAAGGCCGTGTATGCGATGCTTACAAACGACCTGTTTTTGCTGCCCGTGCTGGAAGATAAGAGGAAACTCGTCGGGATAGTAACGCTGCTTGATATTTTTAACGAATTGTCAAGCCCCGTAGCGTAAGGGAGATTTAAGATAATGGCTCAAAAGATATTAAACGCCCCGTCTGATTTCTCTAAGGCGTCGCAGACTTTGGAGGTTTCGAGGCCAAAGGCGAGGATAGATTGGAAAAGGGTGTCTTATCTCGTTTTAGGCATGGCGGTGTTTCTTGCGGTTTACTATATGCCGGGGCTGCCTGACGCGGTTGACCCGTCGGGGGTGCGATTTCCCCTGACCAGGGAGGGCAAGGGGGCGTTGGCCGTGTTATTGATGGGTGTGATATGGTGGTTTTTTGAGGTGATGCCCGCCGGTGTTACGGGGCTTATCATGGGGTCAGCTCAGGCACTTTTACACATAAGGGACGCCAAAAGGGTTTTCTCTGATTACATGGACCCCGCCGTGGTGTTCATTTTCGCCGCGATAGTCATGGGGATGGTCTTTGCCGGAACGGGGCTGACAAGGAGGATTGCCTATAAAATCCTGTCCATTATTGGCGAGAATACGATAGTTATTTACGGGGGGACATTCTTTCTGATGGCCTTTTTGTCTCACTTTATGTCAAATACGTCGTCTGCGGCGGCTATATTTCCACTGATATGGGCGATTTATTCTCTTTACAGGCGTGAGGACATCCCCACGAGGTTTGGCAAGGGTCTGTTTATGGGCATGGCGTTTTCAGCCGGGGCGGGAAGTATGTTCACCTTGTTCAGCGCCCCGCGGGCGATTTTATCTATCGCGATTTTCAAAGAGGTCGCGGGAAGGGATATCTCTTTTGCCGGTTATTCAAAATACATGTCTTTGATTGGGTGGATAGCGGTAATTGTTATTTGGGTATTTGCGGTGGTTTTTTTCAGGCCGAACCGGAAATCACTAAGTGGATTAAGCGATAGATTTAAGGAGCTGTATGCTGAGCTTGGCCCCTTGTCAAGGAAAGAAACTCTGACGATAATTATTATGACAGCCGTTGTTTCACTGTTGATAATCTCCTCATACATTCCCACTCTGAGGACACCTGACAAGGCGGCCATGATACTGATTTCCACGGCGATGATTTATATGTTTAAGCTGATGGAGGTTAAGCATCTTGAGGATGTGCCGTGGAACATTGTGCTGTTTTTTGGCGGGGCGATGAGCATAGGGTATTGCCTGTGGGATACGGGGGTGTCGGCGTGGCTTGGCGTGCGGTGTGTTGGGATTTTTGCTGGAGTACATTGGTTTGCCTTTCTCATCGTGCTTGCCGTTGTTGTGTTCATTATTTCCAACGTGTTGACAAACGCGGTGGCCGTTGTGCTTGCGCTGCCGGTTGGGCTTGTTATGTCCAGGTATGTCGGCGTTACGCCTGAGGTTGTGCTATTCAGCATATCTGTGGCGTCGGCGATGCCATTTTTGCTTATCAAAAGCTCCGCGTCCAATGCAATCGCCTTTGAATCGAAGCAGTTTACCGCGAGGGAGTTTTTCACAAAAGGCATACTTCTGAGCGTCATTTTGTTTGTGATATTGGCGGTGGCGATTTGGATTATATGGCCTGCTTTGGGTATGCCCATACGCAATTAACTTGTGAGATAGCCGGCGCACTAGCGCCGGCCCTGTGTCGTTCTGTTATATCTCTTTCTTTACTTTGGCCTTTTTCATTGAAAGCCCAAACCCTTCAAACAGGAAATATATCGCGAATCCCCACCACATCGTATAGACTACATAAAACACCAGCAGCCCAGACATGATGCCTATCTTATCGGAGACCTGCTGGGACTGTATCCCGAAAAAGTTATACGCGGGCTCTACGGCCTTTTTCATAACCGAGCCTATTTGGTTGGATTCCTCTATCTTCCCATCCTTCTTAAACGCCTTGTCCATCTTAGAAAGGGCCTGCCACCATGACTGGAGCACTTCTTTGCCGTCATATCCATAGTCGGCCTTTAATTTATCAGCGTCGTTGTTGAACATGGAGTCCGCGTCTTTCAGTATCGCCGCGAGGGTCTTGCCAAGGTCTCCCGAAATTTTCAGCTTGGCAGCGTCCAGCTGGACTTCGCTTCCCGCCTTTTTAAACTGCCCGGCCGCCTTTTCAGCGACCTCCGGCTTATCGAGCGATATAGTGACTGAAAACTGTTTGCCCATGTTTTTCTCGTTGCCCTTTATTATCTTGGGGATGAAGTACGAAGAGCCTTTAGAGAGTTTGTTAAACATATCGTCTGAAAATACGAGACCGTTTCTGCCTTCACCAAATATCGGCGAAAAAATCACCGCCAATACCGCTAAAAACGATACGCCATATAAGACGCCTGTGAAAAAAGGCTTTTTGTGTTCAACTAACATAGGTTATACCCCCTCTTTTAATTTCTTCATGTTGCCGAAGAATTTACTGAATATCCATAAGGCAAAAAATCCCACCACGAGCCAGAAAACTATATCTCCAAAGGTCTCTATGCCGTTGCTTACCCCCTTGGGTATGTTTATGACTTCAAGTTCAGTCAGCTTTTTCGGCAGTGTTGCAACCCTGTTTATAAAGCCCGCAAGAATAGATATTGCGTAAAATCCCCTGATATGAATCCCCTTGACGACCTTTGTGGTCATAGCGCCGACCTGAATGCCTATCAAAGACCCAAGCAGCATCCCCATTGCCAGCGTGTAAAATACGTACCCGTATATCGCGTACTGGGTGATTGCCGCAAACCCCGCGGTAAATATTATCTGCAGGATGTCCGTTCCAACCGTGGTCATTGATGAGACGCCGAAGATGTAAACAAACATTGGAAATGTGATAAACCCGCCGCCCACACCCATAATGGCGGCCATTATGCCTACGATAACACCGCCTGCCGCAACTATGACGCCGGATATCTTCCTTCCGCCCGGTACATAGTCCTCGTCAAAGGCTATCATGGGCGGGATGTTCACTGACTGGACCTTCAACGTAAAGGCCGGCATATCTGTAGGTGTGCCGCCGTGGGCGTCGCCTGTGTCCGCGCCTTTTCTTGACCTTAGGAAGTCGGCAAGTGAATAAAAACCCAGAAACCCCAGCAGCGCGGCATAAATTAGACTTATGAATGCCTCGCTTAGCATCGGGTCATAGTCATAAAGCCCTTTGTTTATCAGACCGCCGATAACTGCCCCGCCGGTTGAGCCTACAAGAAACGCCACGGCAAGTTTGACAGAGACATTGCCGAGTTTTTTGTGCACCGTTGTACCCATAATTGCCTTGGCAAAGATGTGAAACAGGTCAGTACCCACGGCAAGTATTCCCTTAACACCGGCTGCCATCAGGGCAGGGGTAATAATAAACCCGCCTCCAGCCCCAATACATCCCGTTATCAGCCCCGCCGCAAGCCCAATGGCGATGGATATAACAAAAATCTTCGTGGAATAAAACGCGGGGGCATAGGCCGTCTTCCCACCTAAGATTCCACCGGCCTCTGCCAGGGCCACGGCCAGTATTGGCAGAATGGCTATGAGAATCCAGAGCATTTTCTTCCTGTTTTTCAGGATGCTCATCGAAACCTCGTAGTCCCACTTCGCGTGTGCAACAGACGCGCTCTTTAAAAACGTATACACCTCTCTGAAAAAACTCATTAGTGCCTCCTGATAAATAATATTCCCTGCCGTATGCTGCTCAAATTACAGGGCCTTTTTTATATAAGCCTCTCTTATAGCCTTTGAAAGAATGTCTATTTCAGGGGGTTTTCTAAGTATGTCGAACACTCCCAGCTTCCACGCCTCTTCCTCTTCCGTCTCTGAGCTGTAGCCTGTAAGTATCAGTACAGGCAGCTCAATTTTTTTTGTGTTTAACCACCGCATAACGTCTATGCCATTTTTACGCGGCATCTTCATGTCCAAAACGAGGACATTAGGTATATATTCTTTGAGACTATCAATAGCCTCCTGCCCGTCAAAGGCAACCGTGACCTTAAACCCCCTCATCTTCAGCCGCTCAGACAGGACTTCTGTGAAGTCCCTTTCGTCATCAGCCAGTAGTATGTTTAGCTGTTTCATATTGTTGCTCCAAAAAACCCGCTCAATGGGTTATTTTCTAAATTAATTGTTTTAATTAACCGATTGACGATAACCTTCCCAAGCTAAAGCCATTCACTCAACCGCCAGGCAAGCCATACACGCAGATAGTCCATGAATTAACACATCGGCGGGGGAGCCCTTTTCGAAAAGCCACACCGACCCACCTGTCGGCTATTATACCAAGAATCGTTCTAATATTATACAAATAATTTTTGTGCAAATATTTTTTTTGATGGATGTGTGGCCATGGTATACGTCTGTGATAATGGCGGAAGGTTAACATCTGCGATATTTATGATTGAAGGAAAAAGCTGATCTGCATCTCTTCGTATTCGCCGAGCTTTTTGAACCTTATACCCCGAAGATGACGGTCTTCTCCGGCGGGTATTATTGTTTGAGTTTACCGTTGGCCTCACAGCGGGGACACACCACTGGTACCTCAGTAAATGGATAGATAGTTATCAACGGCAATTTGGGGATGTTTGCCATCAAGCCCCGTACGAATCGCGATATTGACACAGGTATGCCGTAGGCGTACAATACACCGTGCTGCTGTGCTAATATGGGCTGTTTGTACAAAAGGCTATGTAACGGTGGTGGATAAGATTACGATGGGAAAAGAAAAGATATTGGTTACGGGCGGGGCGGGGTATCTTGGTTCTGTACTTGTGCCGGAGCTGTTAAGGGCAGGGCATGAAGTGACAGTGCTTGATTCGCTTATGTTTGGGCAGGTTACTTTGCTTGACTGCTGTGCCTGTGGGGGGTTCGATTTTATAAAAGGGGATATATGCAACTCAGAGTTGATTTCCTCCCTTGTTCCCCGCTTTGACGTTATTATACCGTTGGCCGCTATTGTAGGGGCGCCAGCGTGTAAAATGAACCCGTCTATGACAAATCTCGTAAACCACGACGCGATGATGGACATGATAGACAGCCTCTCTCCCTCGCAAAAGGTAATCTTTCCTACCACAAACAGCGGCTATGGCATCGGGGAAAAGGACAAGTTCTGCACAGAGCAATCCCCGCTTAGACCAATCTCCGAATATGGAAGGGTCAAGGTCATACTCGAAAATGCCCTGCTTGACAGGGGAAGGGCAGTCACATTGCGCCTTGCTACGGTTTTCGGCATGAGTCCAAGAATGAGAATGGACCTGCTTGTTAATGATTTCACCTACAGGGCGTATAAAGATGGGTTCATCGTGCTTTTTGAGGGGCATTTTCGCAGAAATTATATCCACGTAAGAGATGTCACGCGCGCGTTTATGTTTGCCATGGATAACTACGATAAAATGGCCGGTGAACCATTCAATGTGGGGCTGAGCAGCGCAAACATAACAAAGAGGCAGCTCTGTGAAAAAATAAAAGAATACGTACCTGAACTCTATATCCACTCTGCCCCTGTAGGAGAGGACCCCGACAAACGGGACTATGTCGTGAGCAACGATAAGATCGAATCCCTTGGTTTTAAACCGGCACACTCGCTTGATGACGGCATCGTGGAATTGCTAAAGGGATACAAAATATTAAAACCAAACCAATTTGCCAATGTCTGATGTACTGGCCTCCCTTGGGCTTCCCCTGACGTCTTCCACCTTCGGTCAGCAGGAAAGAGCCGTGGTCGCGGCAGTCATGGAAAGCGACATGTTTACAATGGGAAGGCATGTCTCGGAGTTTGAGGCAGAGTTTGCCTCGTTTTTCGGACGAAGGCACGCCGTCATGGTAAACTCCGGCTCGTCTGCAAATCTTGTGGCCGTTGCCGCGTTGTTTTACCGGAAGGATTTGCCGTTAAGGCCAGGCGATGAGGTAATAGTGCCGTGTATTTCATGGGCAACTACGTTTTATCCTCTGCATCAGTACGGGCTGAAACTCAGATTTGTTGATATTGACATTAATACCCTCAACATTGATGTGCAACAGATTGAAAGGGCGATAACTCAGAGGACAAGAATGATTGTGGCGGTGAGCGTACTTGGCAATCCATGCCGCTTTGATAAGATCACGCAGATATGCCAAAAATATAACCTCATCCTCTTTGAGGACAATTGCGAATCAATGGGGGCGGTGTATGATGGCCGTTACACGGGTACTTTTGGCCTCGTAGGGACATTCAGCACTTTTTTCTCTCACCATATATCAACGATGGAAGGAGGGCTTATTCTCACGGACGACTTTGAAGTTGACTGTCTGTGCCGGTCAATTCGCAACCATGGCTGGTGCCGTGGCCAGCCTGAGGGCAGCCCAATCTTTGAAAAGAAAGACGGCGATTTTTATGAGGCCTACCGGTTTATTTTACCGGGCTACAATGTCCGCCCAATGGAAATTCAGGGGGCTATTGGCAAGGTTCAGCTCAAAAAGCTCGACGCGTTTCTTAAGATGAGGCGTGGCAATGCCGCCCATTTCGTAAACACATTCAAACACGACAAACGCTTTATCATTCAGCAGGAGACAGGGCAAAGCTCATGGTTTTGTTTTACGATGATAGTAAATCCAGACTCAGGGACAGACAGAGACGCAGTCCTTAACACGCTGAAAAAATCGAACATCGAATATAGAATAATCACCGGCGGCAATATGCTAAGACACGACGTGATTAAGTATTTCGACTACGAGGTCATTAGCTCAAAACAAGCGGACATAGCCCATGACCGCGGCTTTTTTGTCGGCAACCACCCTGTTGATATAAGAGATAAAATTGACTACCTGTACAAATCCCTGAAAGGAATATGATAAGTCGCCAATGAAAACACACTTGACATAAGACGGCGTGATAGATGATATTATTACATTGGCAATACGATTCCCCGGCTTTTGGGGGGCGTAGCCCCGTTGGACGCGGCCTGAGGTTTTGAGATTTGCGGCATGAAACAATGCCGTCATTAATTGTAAGGAGGAGAAGGTATGAGAGAAGTTGTTGTGGTAAGTGGAGTTAGGACGCCGGTTGGGGCATTTGGCGGTTCGTTGAAAGACGTCACCGCGATTGACCTTGGCGCGCTTGTGATTAAGGAGACGTTGAAGAAAGTGGGCCTGAGGCCAGTTGAGAGTGACTCAGCAAAGGACTTTGCCCCTGATAAGCTGAAAGGACAGGGAATGACTGACCTTGAAAAGAAATATCACGACTATGCTGATTCCCTTAAGCCCATCGCCGTAGATGAGGTGATTATGGGCAACGTGGTGCAGGCCGGACAAGGCCAGAATCCCGCAAGGCAGGCAATGATCAGGGCGGGAGTGCCAAAAGAAACCCCCGCCTACACGATAAACAAGGTATGCTCTTCTGGTCTTAAATCAGTTGCCCTTGGGGCCGCCTCAATAATGAGCGGGCAGGCGGATGTAGTCATCGCCGGTGGAATGGAGAGCATGAGCAATATCCCCTTTGCGCTCTTGCAAGCCAGATGGGGTTATCGCATGGCGCTGACCGGTGTTGGCGAGATACACGACCTCATGGTATTTGACGGCCTGTATGAGATATTTTACGGCTATCACATGGGGATAACGGCTGAAAACATAGTGGATTTATACGGCATAAGCAGGCAGGAGCAAGATGAGCTGAGCCTTCTTAGCCATACAAGGGCGCGCGCGGCCATAACAGGCGGTACGTTCGCCGAGGAGATAGTCCCCGTAGTAATTAAGGGCCGCAAGGGGGATACCATAATTGACACAGACGAAAGACCTATGGACACTTCGATGGAGAAACTCGGGAAGATGAAACCCGCCTTCAAAAAAGACGGCTCAGTGACGGCTGGAAACGCCTCCGGGATAAACGACGGCGCCGCCTCTGTTCTTCTGATGTCAGCGGAAAAGGCAAAGGAATGCGGCCTTGAACCATTTGTAAAGATAAAGGGCGTTGCCACTGGCGGCGTTGACCCTGCCTATATGGGCTTAGGTCCGATACCAGCCGTTAGAAAACTCCTTAAGGACAACAAGATGGCGGCCAAAGACATAGACTGCTGGGAACTCAACGAGGCCTTTGCCTCGCAGGCCATAGGCTGCATGAGGGAACTAGGCATTTCAAACGACAAGCCTAATGAACTGGGCAGCGGTATCTCGCTTGGCCACCCTATCGGAGCCACGGGTGCAAGACAGCTCGTAACCGGCATGAGGCAAATGAAACGCAAGGGTCACAAGACCGGCATTATAACCATGTGCATAGGCGGTGGCATGGGCTTTGCGATGTTAGTAGAGAGATAATTTAGTTTACGTGCGGCGGAAACACTATCTCTGTTTCCGCCGTTTTTTTTGTGCGTCCGGCATGGGCGCATACTTGGTGGTGGAAGTCCACTACGGGGGCTGATAGCGCCAACCGTT
>JADFYL010000185.1 GCA_015233045.1 Nitrospirota bacterium
GTTGTTGCTATTTGTTCCGCCAAGCAATTTCTATACCGGACAGTATTGGGACTGCAACCATTATTGAGGGGCTAATTCAGGGACGATGTGGACAAGGGACAGGTTTCTTTTCCGTCATTGCTTTCGTTTTGTCACCAAAGCCAAAAGTATTTTGTTCTCCACTTTTCTTAAATCCGTCGAACTTAGACTGCCAATGCGGTGGCGCACTAAACTTGGTTCAATAGTAGCTAATTTAATCCTCACCCAAGAAGGCAATAAGAGATTAGCTCTCTGCCAGTCATTAATCTCATAGTCATAAATAGCGGTTTGAGGCCATCACAACAATAATAATGTTCCCTGTTTCTATTTCATAATTGCTTTCGCTAACAACTAAAGACGGCCTTGTTTTAGCAGCCGTTAAATCAGTGAAAGGGAAAGGAACTAAGAGTATATCACCTTTATTATACATGATATTTTTCGTGCCAGTGGTCATAAACAGAGTCTTTGTCATTATCCCAATCGCGAGAAAAGCTGGGTAAAGACAAGCCCGACCACTCTTTAGGTAAATCTAAAGACAAGTGAATCGCTCCTTGTTTTAATACATCTACCAGCTCTTTTATCTTCATGGCTGTTTCTTCTGGCAACCCTTTGACATCAATGACTTCCATTCTTTATATCCTCCTTTAAAATTGAACATAGGTCTGATTTAGTATAACATGTTTATGTCTAAAAAGGAGAGAAAGTCATTGCAAAACCAGACGGAACGATGACACTTACTTTCTTGATCGCATTTTGGTGAGGGAAGGGCATAGCGCCCTTCCCTTATTGTTCTCTTTAGAACAGACCTTTTACCTTGCCGGTCTCTACGTCAACATCTACCCTTCTGTACGCCGGGTCACTTGATGTGCCGGGCATTAGCTTTATATCTCCGGCTACGGGGACGACAAATCCCGCGCCTTTAAAGAGCAATATGTCTCTTACGAACAGTCTCCAGTCCTTTGGCACTCCCTTCTTGTTCGGATTGTCAGAGACGCTCAGGTGGGTTTTGACCATACACGTGCCAAGTTTGCTGAGTTCCGGGTCGGCCTCTATCGCCTTCGCCTTTTTGAGCGCGTCAGGGGAGTAGTCCACGCCGTCTGCCGCGTATATCTGTGTGGCTATCTTCTCAATTCTCTGCGTCAGAGGCAACTCAAGCGGATACAGGAACTGGAAGTTGTTCTCCTCGTTACAGGCGTCAACTACCGCATCGGCCAGCTCAAGGGCACCTTCGCCACCCTTTTCCCAATGCCTGGACAGCGCTACTCTTGCCCCGGCTGCCTCCGCGTTCTTTCTTACGATATTGATTTCCGCATCGGTATCAGTGTAAAACGCGTTTATACATACGACGGGATTGATTCCGGCGGATTTTATGTTTTTAATGTGATGGATAAGGTTTATGCAGCCCTTGTCCACCCAGCCGACGTTTTCACCCTTGTACTCATCGGGAATCGGCTTGCCAGGTACGGGAATCGGCGCTCCACCGTGGCATTTCAATGCCCTTATCGTTGCTACGATTACGGCGGCGTTTGGTTTCAGACCAGAGTAACGGCACTTCAGATTCCAGAACTTCTCAAACCCTATGTCCGCCCCAAAACCTGATTCTGTCACGTTGTAATCGGCAAGTTTCAGCCCTACCCTGTCCGCTATTATTGAGGACTGCCCTATCGCTATATTGGCAAACGGCCCTGCGTGAACCAACACCGGCTGTCCCTCTATTGTCTGAAGCAGGTTCGGATTTAAGGCCTCTACCATCCACGCCGTCATAGCGCCGTCAACTTCGAGGTCCCTCGTTGTAACAGGGCCTCCCTTCTTGTCATAGGCCACAACTATCTTGCCCATTCTGTCTCTGAAATCTTTCAGGTCGGTAGCCACTGCCAATATCGCCATTATCTCGGACGAGACGGCTATGTCAAAACGCGACTCCATCATAAAGCCGTCCATCCTGCCGCCTATTCCTATTATCATCTTCCTCAGCGACTGGGCGCAAAAGTCCATTATCCAGCCTTGCTGCACGCGGCGTGGGTCTATGTCGAGCCTCCTGAGTTTTCTCTTTGCAAGCTGGTCGTCGGTGTAGTTCAGCTCATGCTGCATCCTTGAGGTCAGCGCTACCATCGAAAGGTTGTGGGAGTTGATTATGGCATTGATGTCGCCCGTAAGGCCAAGTGAAAACGGGGTCAGGGGGACGCACTGCGAAAGGCCACCACCAGCCGCCGAGCCTTTGATGTTCATCGTCGGGCCGCCGGAGGGTTGCCTGATTGCCGCTATTACGCTCTTTTTCCTCTTGCCAAGCCCCTGTACGAGTCCGATAGTAGATGTTGACTTGCCTTCGCCAAGTGGTGTGGGGGTTATGGCGGTAACGTCAATGTACTTGCCGTTGGGCTTGTCTGCCAGACGGCTTAACAGGCGCTTAAAGTCAATTTTTGCCACGTAGTGGCCGTGAGGAAGGAGTTCGTCCTTTGGCAGTCCTAACTCCTCGGCCAGTTGATACACTGTCTTCATGTTTTTTTCCGCTGCCTCGGCTATTTCCCAGTCAGCGTGTTTTGTTGGGTCAAGCGGCATGATTTTTGTCCTCCTGTACTTTTTCTAATTTTACGGCACAGACCTTCAGCTCCGGTATC
>JADFYL010000066.1 GCA_015233045.1 Nitrospirota bacterium
TCCATCTGTTCGGCCGCGTACCAGTAGATACCGGCCATCTCGTGCGGATATATGGGGATGTCCGTATGGGTACGGCAGCAGCTGTCGCAGTTCTTTTTACAAGCAAGGGGGGATTTACGTCTTTTAATTTCCTTTTTTATGGCATGAGCGGTCCCCTTGTCGATAATCGCACAGGCATCAAGCAGCATAGAAAGCCACGGCAGGCGCTGTTCGCTCTCAGGGAATCTGCACCTCCATGGGGGCTTCTTTGTCAGCGTACTGTCCTGCGTATGATTAGCCACCGAATTATTCAACTCTCGTACAGACAAAGGCTGCAAATCTCTAAGAAAAAATCCCCCGCGTCTGTGGAAAACGGAATTATCACGATGGGGGCTTTCAACTGGTGTATGATTATATGGTCTTTCCCCGCGATTACAGATGGGCTTGAAAGGTCGAACTTATATCCCTTTTCCACGAGGAGTTTTTTTGACCCTCCTGTAATCATATTCGTAATTTCACCAACGGCGTCAAACGCCGTCTCATCCAATACTTCAATCGCCTCTCCGAGCATATTGCTGGTTATCGAGAGGATGGCCGGCGCGGTAAACGTTATCGAGAGGGAAACTTTGGCCTGTTCCCCAATCATGCCGATAATGCCGGTTACGTCGCCTCTTGCTTTGTGGTCGCTTTTTACAACAGGCTCCCCCGCTGTGGCGTCAGTCTGCGCCATAATCTGAAGGACGTTGAGTGTAGACTTGATAAACGGATCAATGAATTCAATGTTCATCTATAAATCTCCTTTAACACGCATTTCTTTAATAAGAAAATCAACTAAACACCTCATTACAGAAAGGACAAGACCTCCAGTCACTATTTCTTGGCTTCCTGCATTTAGGACACTTGTGTTTTAACGGTATGGTGCAAAACGGGCAAAAGACGAAATCGGCGTTCAACGGCGCCATACAACTGTGGCATAGGATTATCTCAGAGCTTGCTATGTTGGACGTCACCCTCAGTACCTCATCCAGGGACGTTGTCCCCATCATCACCTTCTTAAGTCCATCCTCAATGATAGAGGTCATACCGGCCTCTCTGGCGGCGTGGGTTATCTCGTTTTCTCCGGCGTCCTCGTAGATGAGTTTTCTGACTTTCGCCGACGCGGGTACGATTTCATAAATCCCCACACGCCCTCTGTATCCACGTCCACCGCAGTCGTCACATCCCTTAGGCTGAAAGAACTTGACGTCGTTGCTTATATACTCCCCGCTTAGTCCCAACACTATAAGCTCCTCCATTGTCGGTCTGTAAGGCTGCTTACACTTGGGGCAAAGTTTTCTGACAAGGCGCTGGGCAACGATTCCATTCAGAGACGACGCTATAAAGTGGGTCTTGACATTCATACCCCTGAGCCTTGTTATTGCCGAAACGGCTGTGGTCGTATGCAAGGTGCTAATCACAAGGTGGCCTGTTATTGAGGCCTGAATGGCTATTTCGGCGGTCTCAGGGTCTCGCATCTCTCCTAACATTATGATGTCAGGGTCCTGCCTCAGTACCGACCTCAGGGCCGCCGCGAATGTAAGGCCCGCCTTTTCGTTTATATTGACCTGATTAGCGCCCTTCATATTATATTCCACCGGGTTTTCAAGCGTGATTATGTTATTTCTATCGTTCGTCAGGTGATACAATGAGGAGTAGAGCGTTGTGCTTTTTCCACTTCCGGTCGGCCCTGTAACAATCACAAGTCCCTGCGGTTTTTCTATCATTTCCAACAGCATCTGGTAATCCTTGTCGGCCAATCCTATATCAAGTAACGACAAATTTGAAGCCGATTGATCAAGCACCCTGATAACTATCTTTTCGCCAAATTGCGTAGGCAGCGTGGAAACCCTGAGGTCAACCCCCTTGCCGTCCACCTTTATTTTTATCCCGCCGTCCTGAGGAATGCGCCTTTCGGATATATCCATCTTGGCCATGACCTTTATCCTTGATGTTACTGATGGCGCAAGGGACTTTGCAATCTGAGTAAAGCCGGCCATTATTCCATCTACGCGCAGGCGTACGCGGAAGCCTGTCTCACTGGGCTCCATGTGTATGTCGCTTGCCTTGGTCTTGATAGCGCCGAAAATTGTCTTATTTACAAATTGGACAATCGGGGTGGATTCACTGTCTTTTATTAGTCTGTTGGCCTCTGAGCCGGAGACATCAATTCGTTCGGCGGTTACTTCGAGGCTGCCAATGTCGTCACTTACCGCGTCGAAGATGTCCTTCATATCGCTATAATCAACCTGATCGGGTTTTGCGCCTTCCCTTGTGTAATATTTATTGATGGCGCTCTCTATATCGGTTGCAGTGGAGATGACTATGTCAACATCTCTGTTAACCATATACTTGACTTCTCTTATGGAATCTATATCCATAGGATTGACCATGGCTATTTGCATCAACCGGGTTGTGGCGCTTATTGGCATAATCGAATGTTTCAGCGCAAAATCCTTGTCTATTAAGCCTGTGGCCGAGGCTTTTATGACCACTTTGGACAGGTCAACATATGGCAGATTAAGCTGTGAGGACAGCGCGCGCGCAATTTCGGTCTCTGTGGAAAAGCCCATCTGTACAATAATGTCACCAAGCTTTTTCTTGCTCGCCTTTTGATTTGAAAGACAGGCCTCAAGCTGCTCTGTTGAGATGGTTTTGGCGTCAAGGAGTATCTCTCCAAGTCTTTTGGGCTTTTTGTTGTGGTAGTAATGTTGAGTTGCCCTCCTGATCTCAGCCAGTGTTGTGACTACCGGGCGCACCTTTTTCCCCGTGACAAACTCCAAATCGCTGATTGCCCCAAGGTCAAGCGGGTCGGACATCGCGATGGTTATCCTGGTGCCTTCGAAATTGACGGGCATAACAAGGTGTTTCTCTACAAGTTTCATAGGCACTGCCTTAATGGCGGCCTCCTCTATGTTGGCTTCCTGTAGGCTTATATACTCAAGCCCCATGTTGTCGGCAAGGGCATTGACAATCTCCATCTCGGTGGCATACCCATTGTCCATGAGTATCTTGCCGAGTTTGTGCCCTGTCCGCTTTTGTTCGGTCAGGGCTAAATCCAGCTCAGCCTCAGTGATAGCATCGGCCTTTAGCAGGGCCTCACCGAGCTTCGCAAGCACCGCCGCCTGCCGGTCAAACTTGGCTTTCATTACAGTTTCTATCGCCCACCTCGTGTCGTTTACAACTCAGGAATATCTACCGAAAACGGCAACAACCGCCCGTAATAACTGCCTGCATGGTGATGATGAGATTCTCAGCGAACCGGAGTCTCACCTCTTTACAATAACTCGTCTATGCTAATACAACGCCGTCCGAAACTGCCGCTTTTGCGCGGCACTGTCATTCCAGCCTATCGGTATTCACCTTTATAGCAACGTTCTCTATTATCAAAATGCAGCCCATGTTATACTTTATATCGCTGTTTATCAGTTGGACAACATATGCCTCGTGTATCCAGTGGTTTTGGATGTGGCTTTCCACAGTGCCATCAGATATGGATACAGAAAACGAATAGTTGCCTGATTTCAGAGTTGGAAAGTAAAACTCAAACTCTACGTGCAGCTTGAGGGTATCCGTAAATGGTTCTATTTGAACGTTATATATGTAGTTGTTTATTGTGAATATGTACGTGCCGTAGTTGTCTTTTAACGTGATGCCACAACCGGGGCTTACAATATTGCCTTTTATATCCGCCTCGACAAGGAATTTAACCCTTTCGCCGCCCCTTAATATATTAATCCTGCGGTTTGTTTCGCACGAGATCATGATGACGCGCCGAATCTCCGCCCCACCTTCGCCAAAGGAGGCATATCCTCTGACGTCCTCCCATTCTATGGTGTCGCCTGACGCGGTTGACTCCGGGGCCAGTGTGTATTTATTTTCGGTAGTAGAACCGTCGTAAAACATGTATGACATATACTCTTTGCACACATATTCTGGTTCGCCGGTTAAATAAACCTGTCCGTCACGAAGCCAGATAACACTGTCGCAGAGCCTTTTTATCGCCCCGATGTCGTGTGAGACAAGAATTATGCATTTGCCGCTGTTTTTGAAGTCGGTTATTTTGCGGAAGCACTTGATTTGAAATCTTATGTCCCCGACGCTCAGCGCCTCATCAATTATCAAGATATCAGGGTCAACACTTACGGAGACGGCAAACGCCAGCCTTACGAACATCCCGCTTGAGAAGGACTTAACGGGTTGGTAAATGAACTCCCCGATGTCGGCAAAGGCTATTATTTCTCCGAGCCTTTCGTCTATCTCGGCGCGGGTGTAGCCCATTATTGTACCGTTAAAATAGATATTTTCTATGCCGGTGAGTTCGGGATTGAACCCTGCGCCAAGCTCAAGCAAGGCGGATAGCCTGCCGGACTTGGTTAACATGCCGCTTGTTGGCGTCAACACCCCCGTCAATATTTGCAGAAGGGTGGATTTCCCCGCTCCATTTTTCCCTATTATTCCCACTGTCCGGCCTTTAATAGCCTTAAAACTGACATCCCTCAGGGCGTAGAAATCCTCATGGTATTGTTTCTTGAAAGGGTTTACGGCCTCCTTCAACCTGTCTATCGCGCGTTTATAGAGTTTGTAGACCTTTGTCAGGTCAACGGCCTCAATAACGGCGTCTCCACCTGTAAGCACACCGCCGCGGTCTCTGTCGGCGCCTATCTCCACGGTCTTGTCCCTCGTCCTATATCTCTATAGCATATCTGCAAAGTGTGGCCTCATCTTACGAAATAACTTTAACCCGGCAACCATTACCAGCCCTGTGACAAACCAATAATACAGCGTCAACAGGGGGGTCTCCCAAAACCATATCTTATATACGAAACTGTTCCTGTAGCCGTCAACTATATAGTACAGCGGATTGAGTTTAAGCAGAAACATGTATTTTGTCGGCACGGACTTAATTGACCAAAACACCGGCGTCAGCCAAAAACCAAACTGTAGCCCCATGGCCACTACCTGCGAGGCGTCTCTGAAGAAAATAGCCACAGACGACGTTATCCATGAAATCCCCAGCACAAGCATAAGCGACGCGAAAAGATAATACAGCACTTGCAGCGAATAAATTGAAAATCCATGCCCATGCAGCAAAAACACAACGAACAAAAAGAGAAGGAAAAACATATGTACGTAGAGGGCGGAAATGATTTTCACAATGGGCAGGACGCTTACCCTGAAGACAACCTTTTTGACCAAAAAACTGTAATCCAGGATAGAATGCGTCGCGCCCGATATGCTATCAGAGATAAAAAACCACGCTATTATACCGGGCATCAGCCACAGGATAAAGGGGAAATCGTCTGTCGGCCTTGCCTTAAAGCCCATCTGAAAGACAAACCACAAGATCGCTATATAGACCGCAGGGTTGACGAAAGCCCATAAAACACCCAGAAAAGACCCCAGATATTTGGACTTAAAATCCCTTCTCGCCAATTCGATGAGTATAGCCCTGTTTCTATACAAATCAATGCAATTGACAGTTATAAGCCTAAGAACACTCATGACTCAAAACAATACAATGCCTGATTATCCCCGATTCAAGTTTCCCGTTTTCACGGGAAACGCCGTGCTACATACCAAAGTAGTCAAATTTCTCCTCCTTGTGCGTCCACCTGTCAAGCCTGAAGACAAAGGCAGGCTCCCAGTCTGGATTAAGCGTCACAAAAAACTCCTCGCCCTTGCATAACAGACGTTCGCCGTTTATAAGGTTTTGAAGCTCATAGGTCTCGTCGTGTCCTATGCCGAGGTTCTGCAGAGGTATATATACCATCGAGTTATGAGTCTGAAACGGGTCAAGATTTGCAACGACAAGGATAATGTTTTTACCATCTGATGAGGCCTTTCCATAAAATAAGATATTCTCATTGTCAGCGCGGAAAAAACGGAGATTCTTGTAATGGTGAAGGGCCGGGTTTTCGCGCCTGATTCGATTTATCAGTGTGATGAAGTCTGTTATGTTGTTTGGCCTGTCCCAATCCCATACCTTAAATTCGTATTTCTCGGAGTTCAGGTACTCCTCTTTTCCCTCTATCGCGTTGGCTTCGCAGAGTTCATAGCCGCTGTATATGCCATAGACGGAGGAGAGTGTGGCGGCAAGGACAAATCTCATCTTAAAGGCCGCCCTGCCTCCTATCTGGAGAATTTGGGGCAGTATGTCGGGGGTGTTGGCAAAGAGATTCCCACGCATGTACTCCTTCGCCTCAGACTGTGTCAACTCGGTAAAGTAGTCTATTATCTCTCCCTTAAAATTTCTCCATGTGAAGTACGTATAAGACTGCGTAAACCCAACCGCCGCCAGCGCCCTCATCACAGGGGGCCTTGTAAATGCCTCAGCCAGGAATAGAACATCGGGATACCGCCTCTGTAACTCGCTTATCAGCCAGTCCCAAAACGGAATTGGTTTCGTGTGTGGATTATCCACCCTGAATATCCTCACGCCCTTTTCTATCCAGAAGGTGAGGATTTGCCTCATCTCTTCCCATAACGCCTTCCATGCCCCGTCAGGCGCATAAAAATTCAGTGGGTATATGTCTTCATATTTCTTAGGTGGATTTTCGGCGTATTTGATTGAACCGTCAGGGCGCTTAAAAAACCACTCAGGGTGCTCTTTCACGTATGGATGGTCGGGGGAGCAGTTGATTGCAAAGTCAAGGGCTATTTCCATGTCAAGCGCCCTGCACGCCTTTTCAAACTCCACGAAATCTTCAATCGTCCCAAGCCCTGGCTCAACCGCCATGTGCCCGCCTCCGGCGTTTCCTATTGCGTATGGAGAGCCGGGGTCATCAGGCCCGGCCGTGAGCGAGTTGTTCGGGCCTTTGCGTTTAGTCTTCCCGATGGGATGAATGGGAGGCAGATAGACAACATCAAACCCCATCTCCTTTATCGCCGGAAGCCTATCCTGACACTCCTTAAATGTCGCGCTCCTTGACGGGTCTTTACCCGCGGAGCGCGGGAAAAATTCATACCATGCGGCATAGCGCGCCCTTTCCCTGTCCACAATGGCCTCGAGATACGGCTCATGTACCGTTAAATCCGCACGCACGGCATATCTTTTGATGATATCCATTAGAAGAGGGTCGGACATTATCCTGAGTTTATCTCCAGCCGTTTTCTTTTTCTTTACCATTTCCACGACATCGGTAAAATATCTCTTTTCCTCCTCAGAGGTGATATGCCCGATGACACTGTCAATCAGAATAATGCCCTCGGCCAGTTCGCTTTTCACATCCTGCCCAGCCTCAAATTTCTTCATCGTGTCCTTCAGCCATGAGGAAAAGACATCCGTATATGCCTCTATTGTGTACAGATAGCGGGTGTTTTTCTCAAAGGCAAAACTGCCCTCCCACAGGTCGAGACCGTGATTAACCGACACCATATCCACGCACTCCCACGACGTGTCGCCGGAGTATTTCTCTTTATACTTCAGCACGGCCCTTGTTATATCATGGCCGTCTCTGAAGACCGTTGCCCTAACGGTGAGGACATCTCCAACCTCTCTTTTTAGGGGATACCTCCCTCCGTCAACGCATGGCACTATATCTTTTATGACAAACGGCTTATTAAGCACCTGACACCTCTCCTAAATGCCTGTTTTCAACCGAAACATATATTTGTTAAACCAGCTTCCCGTATAAATTTACCACTTCGGCCGCTATGGCCTTCCAGCTAAAGTATTTTTCCGCCCGCAGTCTTCCCTTTCGCCCCATCTCCTGTGCCAGATGTTTGTCAGACAGGAGCTTATTAATCTTTACGGCGAGGTCTTTTGAGAACTCTTCGGGGTTGACCGGCTCAAATGGGCTTACCTTATGCTGGTCAAACTTGACCAGATAACCTGTCTGTCCATCTTCTATTATCTCAACTATACCACCCACGGCGCTTGCCACAACAGGTGTTGAACACGCCATCGCCTCAAGGTTTATGATTCCAAAGGGTTCATATATCGACGGGCAACAAAACACCGACGCGTACGTATACAACTGAATTGCCTCTTTCTTAGAGACCATCTTCTGTATCCAGACGACATTGTCCCTTTTGATTTTCTTTATACCCGCTTCCATTTCATCCTTTATCTCAGGGGTATCGGGCTGCCCGGCGCACAGGACTATCTGCGCCTCATCGTTAATATATTTGATGGCGTTGACAAGGTGAATAATCCCCTTTTGACGCGTTATCCTGCCAACAAAAAGGACGTATGGCTTGTCGGGGTTAATACCATATTCGGCCAACGCCTCCTTTGACTGCACTGGACAGTACTCCTGCGTGTCTATGCCGTTATATATGACTGCTATCTTATCGGCGTCAACATCGAAAAACTCGATGATGTCTTTTTTCATCCCCTGTGAGACGGCGATAATTGAGTCTGCCATCTCAATGGCGGTCTTTTCCACCCACATCGACGCCTCATATCCAAGCCCAAGCTGCTCTGTCTTCCATGGGCGCAGAGGCTCAAGCGAATGGGTAGTTATTACCAATGGAATCCCGTAGGACTTTTTCGCCATGATACCGCCAAAATGGGTGTACCACGTATGGCAGTGCACTACACTGGCCTCGGTTGGCCTGGCGTTGAAAGTTATGCAATTATACAGGGCGGAGAAAAGGGACTGCAGCTTTTCCTCACTGTCTTCGACCATTTTTTGATCAATGCTATAGCCCCTGACCTTAAGGGACTTTTCGTCAACTGATTGGGTTCCAAAACATCGCACCTCCACATCAATCAACTTTGACATCTCACGCGTGAGATATTCGACGTGTACGCCGGCACCGCCGTATATGTTCGGCGGATATTCATTTGTTAAAATTAGCGTCTTCACTGCCCTCTCCTTTGACAGGGGAGCCTCTTTTGGCAGCGTCGCATCTCCTGCATGTCATGGCCGCGTGTTCGCTGACTCCCTGCCGATTCTCTCATTCGCTGATTATAGCCGAAAACACTGTGTTTTGGCAAAAAATATTGCACACTGTCACACATTAAATCTAAAATTTATTATATCACCGTCTGCGACGATATAGTTCTTACCTTCCAGACGCGCCAGTCCCGACTTTTTTACACCCGCCATCGTCCCGCTGGCAATAAAATCGCCATAGGCCACGACCTCCGCCCTTATAAAACCCCTCTCTATGTCCGAATGAATCTTCCCCGCGGCCTCAAGGGCTGTCATTCCCTTTGTTATTGTCCACGCCCGCACCTCATCTTCCCCAACGGTGAGAAATGTTAGCAGTCCCAGTAGTTCATATCCCTTGTTTACGACTTTATCCAAGGCGGGCTGCTCTATGCCCATGTCTTTAAGAAAAGACTCCGCCTCGCCGGGGGGCAGTTGCGCGATTTCCATTTCAATCTTCCCTGAGAGGCTTATTACAGCGTTTTTGTCGAAGTGCAGCCGCTGCGCTATTTCGTCCATCAGTGGCTGAGTCTTGCCTATTGCCTCCTCGGATACGTTTATCACTATAATCTTAGGCTTTATGGATATAAACTGCAGGTGTACCATAGCCTTTTGTTCCTCTGGCGTAAAGGGGGTTTTTCTTAGCGGGATTTCTTTATAGAGCGTCTCTTTGCATTTTTCAAGTATCTTCTTTTCCATTTCATCGGGGCGTTTCCCGCGTTTTGCGGCTTCGGCCATACGTCCGAGGCGTTTTTCGACCAATTCGAGGTCATAGAGCAGGAGTTCGGACTCAAGATTTGAGGCGTCTCTGGCCGCGTCTATGGAGTTGTCAGGATGAACAACGGCGTCGTCTTTGAATGCCCTGACGACCTCAACGATGGCGTCGGCGTCCCTGATGAACTCAAAGACCTTCTTGTTGTGTGCGGCGTCGCCTTTTGTAAGCCCCTGGAAGTCCGTATAGACAATCGCCGCGTAGGTGGTCTTTTTCGGTTTATACATACCTGACAGAGTTTCAATGCGTTTGTCGTTGACCCTGACAGAGCCGACATGCGGCTCCTCCATGGACGACGGATATATGGAGGTCTGGGCGTCTTTGCCCGTAAGGGCGTTAAATACGGTAGTCTTACCGGAGTTTGAAAGTCCGGTTATGGCAATCTTCAATTCGATTTCTCCTTTTCTCAGTCATTACAGCAACCATCACTATGATAGCAACAGTCCACGGGTAAAAGTCAAACCCGTCCTCATTGAAATATCAGCCGACGCACTGATATAATACAATTATGAAAGCTGTTATTGCGGCATTAATACTGTTACTGTTTGTAAGTGCGGCTGGCGGCGCGAGGGAAATCCCTTTTACGCAGGACGACAGAGACCGGCTCATAAGGATTGAGGCAAGGATGGATGGCGTTGACAGGAGAATGGACGGCCTTGATAAGAGAATGGACGGCCTTGATAAGAGAATGGACAACCTTGAGAGAAGGATGGATATTCTGAAGTCGGACATGGACAAGAAATTTGACCAGATGATGACATTCATGCTGTGGGGCTTTGGCATTCTTTTTGGTGGAATGGGCGTTTTGATGACAACGGTCATATGGGACAGACGCACAGCCCTCGCCCCGGCTGTTAGAAAAAACAAGGAACTTGAGGAGAGGGGAGATAAAATGGAAAGGGCGTTAAGGGAATTGGACGTTAAGCACTCTGAAATAAAGGATGTATTGAAACGCGCGGGGCTGTTGTGAATCATCAGATGATAAAGCGAATGGCGTCGCAATCAGGCCGCCACTGCCAATCAATTCAGCGCTTGCTGCGCCCTTTGCCTTACTTATTTCCAGTTTACTCCTAACGCGTACCAAGTGCCATTGTAGTAAGTGTACATAGTTCCATCTGTCCAGGCCACAAGGGCGGCACCGTTGGTAAACCACTGGACGTAGTATGTGGCCGAGCCGGATGTTCCTATAACTATACCGCCGGATTTTGCACCAAAGAATGAAGTATATTGATTATAGATCGTGTTAATCGTCGTGCTTGCCGCGGTGGCGTAGTTCCAGGTTACCCCTAATGCGTACCAAGTGCCATTATAGTAAGTATACATAGTTCCATCTGTCCAGGCCACAAGGGCGGCACCGTTGGTAAACCATTGGACGTAGTATGTGGCCGAGCCGGATGTTCCTATAACTATACCGCCGGATTTTGCACCAAAGAATGAAGTATATTGATTATAGATTGCGGTAATACCGGCGGAGGCGGCGTTATAGTCTGAAGACGATATAAATGTTGCCATTACAGATTTATTTGCCGACATCACAACGGTACAATAGTTACCGCTTGTGGAATCACACCCGCTCCAGCTTGAAAAGGCCGAGCTGGAATCCGCGGTTGCCGTTAGTGTTACCGACGTGCCTGACGTATATGACGCCGAACATGCCGTGCCACAGCTTATCCCCGATGGGTTGCTTGTTATTGTGCCCGTGCCCGTGCCGGATTTTGTTGCACTTAGGGTATTGCGGCTCATTAATGTGTTTAACGCCGCATCCACCTGGATTCGGGGTTTCGATATGCCATTGCGAGTGTCTTTTACTGAAACGCCGGTGCTCGTCAAGGCGCTTAGAATATCCGGGACCGTCGCTGTTGGCTTCGCCTGCCTCAGCACTGCCCAAGCGCCGGCCACATGCGGGGCAGCCATAGATGTTCCATTCCATGACGCATATCCACCGTTAGGGACAGACGATATAATGGCAGAGCCGGGTGCCAGTAAATTTAAAAAACTCGCGCTGTTCGAATAGGATGCGACCAAGTCCGAGCTGTCCGTTGCGCCAACGCTGACAGCCGTGGAAATACATCCCGGTGAGCCCATCCCATCAGTATATGATTCATTACCCGAAGAGATAACCGTTGCGATACTGGCAGAACGGAGATTATCTATCGCTGCCTTCAGGCTGACGTTTACACTGTCACAATTGGCGTTGTAATAACCGCCGCCAAGACTCAAGTTTGCTGAGGCTGTCGAATAAGTGCCCTTTAAGGCATAAACCCTTTCCAGTCCTTTGAGTTGATCTGAGTCATACGACAGCGCACAGGGAGTACTTCCTTTACAAGTCGTGTTGTCGTCAAACCGGCTGAACACCTGAATTGCTATAATATTTGCCCCCTTAGCAACACCGGAGGCGTTGTCCGTGGTTCGTCCTGCCGCAATGCCTGCCACATGTGTTCCATGGTCGCAGGCTCTGGTTGGGCAGGTCCCGACGTATGGCAATGCTGAGCCGCTGGTCGTTGAGTCAGTCAAACCGCCAGGACAAATAGAAGATGCGAAGGATGTATTATCGTTAGATGAGTAGCAAGCCTCAGAGACGACTTTCCCCGTGAGCATGGGATGGGTGCTGTCAACGCCCGTGTCAAGGATTGCCACAGTGTAACCTGTGCCGTCATACCCGCCCGACCATGCGGCGGAGGTGCCAATTTTGGTGATATTCCAGCCAAGGGTGCCCGGGCTTGAGAGCTTATCTTCCCCGACAGAGATTACATCAGGTATGGCAAGTACGGCGTCAAGGGCGTTTCTGTCAACGGTCATCGCGATATGAGGGATATACTGATACTTGTAGTAAGAAATGACATTGACTGAGGAGAGCTGTGCCATTACATTATCCTGCGCCCGTGAAATCGCTCTCTTGTGCTCACCGGCCTCTGTGGCTGGCAAGCTGCCCATCGGACGAAACGAGGTGTTGACTGTTACGATAATCCTGACCGAACCGTTATGGTCTGCCCGTGTGGCTAACTTGTCATATCCGCCATCAGATGATACCTTGCTTTTGAGAGAAGCAGACAGCTCACCGGCGGTTACGGTTAAAGGTAATAACGAGCTGAGGCAAAAGACTGTTAATAACAAAATTACAAATGAGACTGCTCTTTTATTTTGCTTCCAACTTTTCATAAAGGAACCTCCTATTGACCTGCCAAAGACTCAGGGATGCCTGATTATATATCGCTGATGGGGGGCGATGTCAAATATATATAATTTATAATCCTACTCACGCCGCCACAAGAAATCCTCTCCGCGACAAAAAATTGTATCCACGCGGGGAGATTATTTGGGTTTATTGTCTGGTGTGGTGGGACTGGTCAGTTCTCTTATTTTCTTATCGCCCAGCCTGTCAATGTCTCTTTCTACGAATTCCGTGACGACGATGTCGGGGTGTTCTTTCTCTATTATATCCTTATCAAAGGTCATCGTCCACAAGAACACGCTGCGCTGGAAGTGTTCCGAGAAATAATGCAGCATGTTAATAAAAAAGGAATCCCTGAAGACAACGACTTTTGGCAGACGTTTATCGTCAATTTCCTTGACAACTATTGGGGTGTTTGGGTCCCAGCAGGGATTTGCGTAGTCTCCAGGTTTGCCCAGTACGCTTCTATAAGGTGTTATATGATGAAAGATAACATCTTCGTCGGTATAAAGGTCGGACAGGGACAGGAGTTTGTAGAGGTCACCACCCTTTATGTATTTCTTGTGTAAACTGAATTCTGAGATGTCCATAGGTTGCGAGCCGGGGAAGCCCATTGTTTCCATTACCTTCCGATAAGCCCAAAACGCGCCGTAGCTATTCCAGTGGGTGTCGGTCTTGTGAAACAGTTGTCCGCCCGGCTTTGCATTGACAAGGGCATCTTTTACGTTGATTATTGTAACTGTTGAATTATCCATATACTCCATAAGTTGCTCTGCCCTGGTCTTTCCTCCGGTTTTTCTTATGTAATCAGGCAGATATTCAGGGTAGATAGTCTCCTTGTTGGACGCTATTATCACATAGTATTTCATACCCCTTTTTGCAAGCCATCTCTGTCTCTCCAACAGGGTATGTTTAATATCGCTCAGCTCGGCGTTTGTAAACTGTTTAATGCCCTTGTAGTCATTGATTATGTTCAACGCGGACAGATAAACCCACCCATCGCGCCCGAACACTACCTGTTCCTGCATCGGCGAAGTGTTTAACCATTTCACCTTAAACTCGTTGTTCCATCGTATCAGCATCTCGCGAAACCCGAAGTTGTCTTCGTAGTATTGGGTGTAATCCTCGGTGAACCTGGCAAGGTCTTCAAGGTTTTTCAGCGGTGGTTTTCTGGCAAGGGTTCTCTGTTCGGTTATATTAACTTTATAGGTTATAAGAAAAATCGTACTCATAAACGGCAGGCTGATAAACAGGGCGAACACCGACGCCGTAGATATGTTGAAAATAGATTTCCCCCTTGGGTCAATAGCTGGAAAGCGTTTTTTCGATAAGATGAAAAAGGCTATCAGGGCTGCCCCCGCGCCAAATACGTATGACAGGTAATGCTTATCAATAGAGTGCTGAAGTGCCTCGTACTTGCCTCCAATATTCCAGTTGCTGATAAACGGTGTATTGCGTTTGGTTGTTATGCGCAGTACGCCGTCAACTAATTCATATCCTGCAATGTTTTCATTAGGCACAAACTCCTTCATTATCTCGGCGGCAGACCATTGGTAGCGCTTGAATAGCGTTTCCATCCGGATGCTTTTTATCTCTATGACGCCCTCCTTTTCGCCCACGAACAAACTCATCACCATGGGGTCTTTGATTTCCTCAGGGATTTTGAATTTCAGGTTCACAAACCCCTCAGACTGGTCAATGTGCGCCATTACAAGCTTCTCTCTGTCAAAGTCTCCCTTTTGATTGTGGAAATAAATCCGTGGGTTGTTGTCATAAGAAGACCTCATGTTGATATAAACCCTGATCATCAGAAAACTGTTAAGTTTTTCGCAAAACAGGTAAACCGCGCCGAACGTAAGCAGTGCGATGAGTATCTTAAGAAGCAGCTCGTTAAAAAAAACCCTGATAAGCGAGTCCTTTAACATAGGCCACGACTTGTTCTCTATAATCATTAAGACTTAAATCTCCTTTATCCGCTGACAGCTAAACAACAATTGGCTATTATACCATAGTGTTGGGGTAAGTTTCGTGCCAACTGCTTACTTTTTCAGTTGGGCTTGCCGTTGTTTTCTCTTTAAAAACTTAGTCCTAAGGCGTTTCACAAGTGAGGTGGGTTGTTTTGGTTTTGGTGTTAACTCTTTTTTAATCTCCTCTACAACCGTGGCTGTCGGCCATAAGATATTGAGACACTCTACTGACCAAAAAAGAACCTTAC